>WGCR01000569.1 GCA_015493675.1 Anaerolineae bacterium | reverse complement strand
TATGCGCGTCCTTCGCCCGTCAAGGCGCCCACTTCCACCGCGGGCGAGTCGCTGACGAAGAGAGGCTGCACATCCGCCCATTGGCGCAGCGCCCGATAGAGGAGATGGGTGTTTTCTTCCCCGTCGAACGCGGCCGGCGTCAGGGCCAGATAATGTTCCAGAGGATACGCGGAGAGCAAGGTCTTGCCCCGCCCCATTGCCTGGGCTGCCAGGGCCGGGCGGCCGGCGGCATCCACAGCCACCACCTGGGCCGACCCCACGTCGAGCAGGGCTGGCCAGTGCCGCAAATTGGCGGGATCGGCGCGGTAGGTCAGCGTTCGCCCCGCGGGAATGTCTCCGAAATCGGTGATGAAGGTGATGCGCACCTCGTCGGCCGGGGGCGCGTGATCGACCAGGCGAGCGCCGAAGAGGGCTTCCATGTTGGGGATGGCTGCGTCCGCACAGAGGGAGGCGTAGAGGGAGCCGCCTTCCGCCACATACTGCCGGACGTCCTGCCAAAAGGTGGTGTGCAC
The DNA here is from genome assembly GCA_015493675.1 of Anaerolineae bacterium. GTDB lineage: Bacteria > Chloroflexota > Anaerolineae > J102 > J102 > M2005. The sequence goes on along the minus strand of WGCR01000569.1, from coordinate 3,315 downwards.
ATGCACCAGGTTGATTTCGGTGCTGGTGAGCGGCGAGGGCGTCAGCAGCAAGGGGTGTTGACGCCAATGTGCGTATTCACGCGGCATGGCTACGCCCAACCCCGCGCGGCGGGCCAAAATGAAGGCGGAGAGCAGTGCGCCCATGAGCCAGTCGTTGGCTGCCTCTTCCTCGTCGCGCCAGGCGTCTTGCACCGAGACGTAGGGGATGATCTCCGGGCCGGTGCGGCCGGAGCGGCTGAAATCTCCGTGAGGTTTGGCCCATTCATGGGGGATGATGAGCGCGGCCTCCGCAGGCGCGGGAGCGACGCCATCCAGGTTCAGGCGAGCCAGCAGTTGCCCGAACTGGCGCAACATGGCTCCAGCCGGACGATCCTCGCCCTCCCAGGTGGTCAATCCGAACTGGGTTTCGTGGGGTGCGCGGCGATAGGGAACGCGATGATAGGTTTCGGGGGCGGCGTCGGTGAAGCACCAGGGGATGAAGCCATTGGCTCCGGCGGCCAGGGCCGAGTACATGGCCACGCGGTCATAGCGGGCGATGCGCTCGGGGTCGTACTGAGCCGAGGATGCGCCCAGTTCGTGAATCATGGTGGATTTGCCCGCGCCCGAGGAAAGAATGGTCTGAAAGGCGGCGGCGTAGGTGGCCCGCGCTGAAAGGAGGGCGTCGGGAAAGAGGTTGGGCAGGTAGATGGGGTAAGGATGGACGGTGAAAAAGTCCACCTCCCGGGCGATGAGATCGGGCCGGAAGGGGCCGTGGGTCAGGTCTTGTACGTCGGTTCCCACGCAGATGAGGTGATTTGGATCGTAGCGGCGGATGGCGCCGGCGATGAGGCGCGTCCAGTTGACCGCCATGTCGTCACTGGTGTCCTCGGCCACGATCCAGAATGGGGGCTCGTCGGTGAGGTCCCAGGCGAGGATGGCGGTCTCGTCCCGGTAGCGACGGGCGAATTCGGCGGCGTGTTCGGTTTGCAGGCGCAGCATGGCGGGATCGGCATGGGGATGCCGCCCGTTGCGCCAGGGAACGTCCCAGTAGGCTTCGCCCACCTCGTTGCCGATGAAGAGGGTGGGGTGCAGGTAGATGCGGTGGCGATGGGCCAGTTCCAGGAAGAAATCGAGTTGCTGGAAGGCGCGGGGATGATAGTAGCCGGGCCTGGGTTCGAACCAGGCCCAAAACAGGTCCAAGCGCATCACATTGAAGCCCAAATCGCTCATTTTGGCGAAGTCGGCTTCGATGGCCGCTTCATCCCATTGCAGGGGCCATTGCAGAGCAGCCCGGGCCGGAACCCAATGAGCGCCGATGGGGAAAAAGCGCCGACCGTTGGCGATAAAGTATTGGCCGTCAAAGGTGACAGAGGGGAGTCGAGACATTTTCGTGATAGTGACTGTTTTCGGGCGGGCAGAGGCGATGCGTTGTCAGTTCAACACCTAACTCGGACAAGCCGGAGCCAAGAAAGCTGATCTCACGCAAAGTCGCTAAGGCGCTAAGCTTTTCTTTGCCTCTTTTGGTAACTACTAAGGTATCGCGACCACTTTTTGCCACGAAGACACGAAGAAAAGCGAAGGCACGACGTATTTTTCATTATTTTTCCTTCGTGTCTTCGAAAAACTTCGAGCCTTCGTGGCTTTTGGCGGTCTAAAGTCAAGTACGTTAGCAGTTACCTCTTTTTTCTTTTGCGTCTTTGCGTGAGACATTTCCTTGCCCGGCGAGCAAGGACACTACTCGCGCTGAATTTGAGCGATGGCGCTTTCGTCGAAATGGCGCTTGCCAATGTCGCCCTTGCGAAAATGGAAATGGAAGCGACCGCGACCGCGGCAGGTGAGTGACCATGTGTATTCGATGGGAACGCCCTGCTCGGTCATCCCCACCATCTCGCTGAGAATGGCGGGGGCCCCGGGCTCCACCTCCAGCAGGCGGGCTTCGCGTTCGGTGAGCAGGGTGGGCTCCAGCACATGATCCAAGGCGGTGATGTCGACTTTGTAGCGGTCGCTGAGAAAACGATAGAGGGAGCCGGTGACCAGGTCGGCCTCGGGCAGATCGGGGAAGCGCCGCGCTGAGAGGTAGGTGGTTTCCAGCATCAGGGGCTGCTCATCGGCCAGGCGCAAGCGGACGAGTTCGAACACCTCATCCCCTTCCTCCAGGCCCAACTTGCGGGCGATCTCGGAGGGAGCGGGCATGGTGCGCAGGCGAATGACCCGGCTGCTGGGTTTGAGCCCGATCTGCGCCATGTTGCGACTAAAACTGAGTTCACTGGGATAAATCTGGGCCACAGAGGTCTGCGCCACAAAGGTGCCTACTCCATGCTTGCGCACAAGGAGACCATCTCGCACCAAATCGTCCAAAGCGCGCCGCACGGTGAGACGGCTGACGCCATAGATTTCACTCAATTCCCATTCGGAAGGAATCATTTCCCCGGGTTTGAGTTTCTTCGTCTGGATCAGATGACGCAGGTTTTCGACAATTTGATGGTAGAGGGGGGTTTTGCTCTGGCGATCGATGTGAAAGAGGTGGCGCTTGTTTTCCATAAGCATCCCTGTCAATGGCGTTCTTGCTCGCTGGGCAAGAGAATGGCTCATGCAAAGACGCAGAGCCGCGTGAGGGGAAAGAACAGATTGACGTCTTGTTGTCAAGATGTCAGTACAAGTATAGCAGCCAAATGAGCTTTTGTCAATGGGACGCCCGCAGCGATTGCCCATACTCCCGTTAAAGTCGCGCCAGTCAATCTCACAACTTTGAAAAATCCCTGCCCCCCGATGCACGCGCACTTGACAGTCGTACAATCATCCACTAACATCTACGGCTGGAGGTTGCCATGCAACAACATGCAAAGATCACTGGCAGCGCGCCCCATGACGCCCTGGTTGGAGCCACTTGCCATGAGAGATACTTTATTCGCCGAAAAGGACGTGCATGAGTAACGAAAAGGGCGCGACGCGCCTTCCGCCCGGCGCTGTCCCCTTCTCCTGGTTCGTTCCCCGCGCGGGAAGATGGAAGGAGGTGGATGGCGCGGTCATCGAAGAAAAGAATATCTGCATTCAGGTGAACGGCCAGGTGCTGGCCCGCTTCATGGCCACGCCCATGGAGCAGGAGGCCCTGGCCCTGGGCTTCCTGCGCTCCGAGGGCGTGATCTCGGGCCCGGACGACGTAGCCGATTTGCGCGTGGGGCCATCGGGCGAGTGCGTGGATGTGTGGCTCGCGCACAGCACCCCCCTGCCCGACGACGGGGACGCCATCCGCACCGCGGGCTGCGGCGGCGGCGTCACCTTCGACGATCTGCTGCACTTCACGCCCGAGCCCTTCCCGCCCCTGGCGCTCACGCC
>WGCR01000568.1 GCA_015493675.1 Anaerolineae bacterium | reverse complement strand
TGGCGTCGATGCCAGAATCGGAATCAGATTGGTAGTCCTTCATGTTAAACTCCTAATCCGGACAAGCCGGAACCAAAAAGCTGATCTCACGCAAAGTCGCCAAGGCGCTAAGCTTTTCTTTGCTCCTTTTTTCCTTAGCGGCTTTGCGACTTTGCGTGAGATATTTTCTTGCCCAGTGGGCAAAGATTCCATTGATAAGGCGCTACAGGCCCGCTATCTCCACGCCCTCGCTACCAAACATGTGCCCGCAACTCAAGCAGAACTTGGCGTCAGCGTTGTTTTCGGCGCCGCAACTGGGGCATGTTTTGGTTTGGACCTCTGCTTGCGGTGCGGGCGCGGACGTAGCTTCCGCCACCGGAGCCGCAGCGACAGCTTGCGGGGCATTTGTGGGTAGCATGGCGGGTTGCTGCGTTGTTTCGAATTGATGCCCGCAATAACGGCAGATTTTCGCTTCAACAGGGACGCGTTCGGCGCATTGCGGACACACCTTGGTGTTCATTGCCATTTGCTGTTGAGCTCGCCCGGCAGCCTCGGCGTTGATGCGTTCAGCGGTCTTGTAAGCATCATAAATTGACCAGATGAAGACAATGGGACCGGTGATGAAGCCAATCAATATGCCCATGAGCAGCACGTTGACTACCTGCACAACCATGATCAGGATGCCTTTTCCGACTTCGCCGTTGTATATCTGTCCTAATCCATTGATGAGAAAACTGAGGATGGCGGCCAGAGCCGGGTTCTTGGGGGGCGCTTGATATTGCATAGACATGACTGTCACTCCTTTTGGGGTGAGAAAGGTGGATAAAGCGGGAGAGTGAACGAAAGAAATGAGGCTCTTTTGGATTTCAGGGGGTGTCTGCTTTTTGCACCTCCGGGAGGTGGACAAGCAGCTTTTGGCTTGGCCTGACGGTTTTCGTCCACCTCCCGGAGGTGCGAAGACCCCACAAAATCCGGTTGAGCCAGAAATGATAACGTATCAATATCGCGGCGGGCCCGACATCGGTCGTCCACCAGGTCCGGAATTGATGCGCTCAGCGGTTGTGTAGGCGTCGTAGATGGCCCAAATCCATACAATGGCACCCGTAACGAACCCGATGAGAATTGTCGTCAGAAAGCCATTGATGATTTGGACGACGATGGTGATGAGGCCTTTGCCAACTTCGCCATTGTAGATTTGTCCCAAACCGGGGATGAAAAAACTGAGAACTGCGGCCAGACCTGCGTTTTTCTGGGGTTGTGCGTACATGAGTAAGCCTCCATAGATGAGTGATGAAATTTAGGCTATTCAGGCGTCTGCTGTCTTTTTGTCTTTTGCGTCTTGGCGACTTCGCGTGAAATCAGATTTCAAGCCAACGCTTCAGCGGCCCGTATGAATTGTTTGCGCATATGTTCGGTGAAGGAAAAATCGATTTCATGGGCAAAGTAGCAATAGGCGGCCTCCTTATTGTCAGGGTATCCGGCCCGAGCAGCGGCGTCTAAGCAGACCTGAACGACGACCCGCCAGTTTTCGGGCCCGTATTCAGGTTCGGGATGCTCATCGAAGCGGAGCAATGCTTGCTGAAAGCGCTCGGACGTAGGACGATGGCGGGTGACAGGCTCGATGATCGAGCGATAGCGGCAGGGATCGCCGCAAAAACGACACCCATCGAAGGGAAGATAACTGCTGCGGGCTGCAAGTTGGTAGCGGGCCATGTGCTGCGAGACAGCATCATCCAGGAGGTAATCGACGAAATCGACGCCATCCTTGTAGTTGGGCACGCGCATGAAGGTGGCTTTCTCGAAGCCGGTCATAAACACCGCAGCCTGCCCCACGCGCAGTTTGCCCATGAACAACTCTTGCTGCTCATCCATGATCATGGCCGAGGCCAGCGCCTCCCGATCTTGTCTGCCAGGCAGCATGTGGGCGATTTTGAGGTTGGTGTTGCGCACCGCGTCTGGAGCTAATTTTTCAGGGCTTTGTTCGGCAATGAGCATGCCCTGACCATAGGCCCGCATCTCCACCAAAAAGTCGGTAATCATCTTCACGGCTTTGGCTCGGGTGTCCGCGGCTACTTCCGAGGAGCCGACCGACTGCACATTTTCCATCACGCGATGCGCCTCTTCGATGAGGAGGAGATGTCGCAGGCCTTTCTTTTCGGGATGCAGCACGTGATCGCGTCGCCGGTATTCCCGCAACAAAATCAACAAGAACATCATACTCAGGCCCTTGGCGTCGTCGCTGAGTGCATCCATCTCCAGGACGACGGGACGAGAGAGAAGGTGATCCAGGGGGAGAGAACGGCGGCAGTTGAACATCATGCCTTTGCTGCCTCGCAACAGGCTGCCGATGCGTCCCTTGACCGCAGCGGTAATGTTATCGTTCAACTCACCGCGATAGCCGCGCCGCTCGACAACCTGAATCGCTTCGCGATAAAAATCGGCCAGGGTGGGGAATAATCTGGCTTCGTTTTCGGCTGCCCGATCGGTCAACTCCCAACCATATCGGGCGTAGACATTTTCCAAAGCTTCTTCGATGATGGTGGGCAAAACGCCGAACTGGGGCATGGCGGCATTGATGGCTACATTCAACAACTCCAGGTGCGCCTCCACCCGCACGCCCGGCTGCAACTCGAAGGGATTGAGGCGGAAGGGGGCGGTGGTTTCATCGCCCAGGGTGAAGATGAGCAGCTCGTCATATCCTGGCTGCTGGCTCAGGCCCCGATACTCGCTCTTGGCCGGTTCGATGACCATGAATGGGATGTGATGTCGTCGCCAGAGCTGATCCAGGAGATAAAGGCCCGTATTGGTCTTGCCGCTGCCAGGCAGACCGGCGATGATGCCATGCCGGGTGAGGTCTTTGACTTTGATGGTGACATTGCCGCCGCTCTGATAAACGCCCAGGTGGAGTTCGTCATCTCCCACGCCCGCTCGGTGGGAGCCGGAGACGAAGTCGGGGGCTTGCTGGCGGACGACAATGCCGGGGATGCCCCCCTGCACGGCGATGGGGAAGCGGAAGAGACAGGCGGCTCCGCGGGCGTCGGTGAGATAGCGGAAACGCTCCTTGCCCTCGGTGGCGCGATGCGATCCCCACATGCGCAGGTTCAATTGAGTCAGCGTTTGCTG
>WGCR01000567.1 GCA_015493675.1 Anaerolineae bacterium | reverse complement strand
ATGCTGATGTCGGGGCCGCCCGGCGCCGGCAAGACGCTGATGGCCCGCACGCTGCCCTCCATCCTGCCGCCCCTGAGCCAGGACGCAGCCCTGGATGTGACTCGCATCTACTCGGTGGCCGATATGCTGACGCCCGAGACGCCCCTCATCCGCCAGCCGCCCTTTCGCGCGCCCCATCACACCATCTCCTACGCCGGACTCATCGGCGGCGGACGCTGGCCCCGCCCGGGCGAGATCAGTCTGGCCCATCGCGGCGTGCTCTTCCTGGACGAGCTGCCTGAGTTCGGCAGCAAAATGCTGGAGATGCTGCGTCAGCCTATGGAGGACAAGATCGTCACGCTCTCCCGGGCCACGGGCACGGTCACCTTTCCCGCCAACTTCATGCTCGTCGCCAGCATGAATCCCTGCCCCTGCGGCTACTATGGCGATCCCGAACGGGCCTGCACCTGCTCCACCACAGCCATCCGCAATTACCAGAAGCGCATCTCCGGGCCACTGCTGGATCGCATCGACATTCATGTACAGGTGCCGCGGGTGAAATACGAGAAACTGACCGATGACAGCCGCGGGGAATCCTCAGCCGTGGTGCGGGAACGGGTGCTGGCCGCCCGCGCCCGCCAGACCGCCCGCTTCGCGGGCCTGCCGCACATCGACGCCAACGCCGATATGGGCCCCACCGAAGTGCGCAACTTCTGCCCGCTGGATAACGAAGCGCATCAGCTCATCGGCGCGGCCATGCGCCAGTTGCAACTCAGCGCCCGGGCCTACCATCGGGTGCTCAAGCTGGCCCGCACCATTGCCGATCTGGCGGGCGAAGATCATATTTCCACTGTTCATATCGCCGAGGCGATCCAGTACCGACCCCGCAAAAATGATTTCTGGATGGTATAAAAAGATGCGACGCACCTCGCAGCAGGTGCGTCGCATTCGGATTACTTATCCGCTAACGTCCTCGCCGCCATCCACAAAGATGACGCTGCCCGAAATCCAGGAGACCTCGGGGACGGCCAGGGCGGCGATGGTGTTGGCCACATCCTCGGGCACGGTCATGCGCTTGCCCGGGTTGCGGCGGATGCTGGCCTCGATGATCTGTTCATGGCCCGGAATCTGCCGCAGTGCGGGCGTGTCGGTGACGCCGGCCTGAATACAATTGACCAGCACGCCATGCGGGCCCAGTTCCATGGCCAACTGCCGGGTATGCGATTCCAGCGAAGCTTTGGCTGCGGACACCGCGCCATAGCCCGGCACCACCCGGTGTGAGCCTTCCGACGTCATGGAAAAGATGCGGCTGCCACGGCCCAGCAACCCCTCCCACCACAGGGCTTGCGTCCAATAGACCAGGGAGTGGGCCATGACTTCCAACGTCATATTCATGGCCGGTGGATCAATGGCGTCTTCAGGAGAATCGGCAATCAGGGGCTTGAGCGTGCCGAATGCCAGAGAGTGCATCATCAGCCAGATATGCTCCTCGCCCGACGCCGCCAGCGCTTCTTTCATTTTCTTCAGCGCTTTGGCCCGTTTGCGTTCATTGGTGGCGTTCATATTGAAAAACACAGCCTGGCCGCCATTCGCCTTGATGTCGCTTTTGACCTCGCGCACGCGAGGCATGGTCTGTTTCATATCCAGATGCACGCCGAAGATGTTCATGCCTTTTTCCGACAGTTTGCGGGCTGTGGCTGCGCCAAAACCGCTGGACGCGCCCAGAATCAGCGCCCATTTGCCTTTCAGCGGGGATTCACAATCGCTCATAAACAGTTATTCCTCCGAAAAATAATGATGGCGTTCACACGCCGCGGGTTTAATCAATGACAAAACAGATTCATCTATTCTAACGGTAAAACCCTCCCCGATAAAAATCGTCGCGCCAAACGCCGTCAGGCCGCTTCGGAGGAAGCGTTCATGACCATCTCTTCCACAAACGCCACGCCATACCGGAAGGCAGCGCAAGCGGCATCCCCCACACAACTTTTGCGCACCACCAGCATTACATCATCAACGGACATCCATCCGGTGAGGCTCACCAGCACGCCCAACAACGTCATCGTAACCAGAGAAGGATCTTCTGCAGACAGGGGAGAAGCCGGCGCCATGACGACATCCACATCCCGGCGCAATACCGGCCGCCGGATGTCTGAGGCGTTCAGCACCAGCAGCCCGCGCGGCTTGATCATTCGCTCGAACACATTCGCAGCAGAAAGGCTCCCCAACACCCCTACGTCGGGCATGGCTGATCCGCTCCGGCTTAACGGCTCGGTGCTGAGCAGGATCGAGCAATAAATGACATCGCCCTGCCGGCCCGAATCCACACAGGCCGCGCGCCACCCCGCCTCGACAGCCGCCTCGATAAGCACCTGGCCGGCGTAGAGAATGTCCTGATCGGAATCGCCTGCGAAAAGAATTCGTTTCTCCATCATGTGTCCTTATTGTTGCTATTGTTGCACAGGACGCCCCTCATTGGTATGATCTAACACAGGATCGCTGATAAAACTTCCTTATCTACTTTGAAAATCGATCTCACGCAAAGTCGCCAAGGCGCAAAGGGAAAAAGAAGCAAAGAATTCTTAATCCACCTCCCCCACACAAACTCCCCACGGAGCCCCTCCATGGCCAAAATCGCTATTTTTTCTGACAGTCATGACCACATCTGGAACCTGGAAAAAGCCCTGAACCAGGCCAACGAGATGGGCGCTGAAGCGCTGCTGCACTGCGGCGATATGAACGCGCCTTTCGTCGTCAAGATCATGGCCGAGCATTTTTCCGGCCCGATTCACATCATCTTCGGCAACAACGAAGGGGATGGCAGGCTGATCCAGACGCTGGTCACTCAATACGATCATGTGACGCATCACGGCGACTATGCCGAGCTGGAGC
>WGCR01000566.1 GCA_015493675.1 Anaerolineae bacterium | reverse complement strand
GATTCTGAACCGGCGCCCTCATCCCTCCGGGATGCCGCGACGCCGGAGGCGGCTTCTGGCATTTCTTCTCCGCCGGGTCCTCCCGAGTTTTCGCCAGCCATGGCGACCTGGCCGCAAGCGTACGATTCGATACACAACGCCCCCACCGTGATGACCGACGCGGTCGCGGCGAAAGATGCGGACACCATCCGCATGACGCATGAAGTCGGCCATCAATCCCGCCCCCTGGCCTGCCTGACAGCGATTTCGGGCGAGGATCGAGGAAGGCGTTTTGAGATTTTCGATGCCGACATCCTCCTGGGGCGACACCCCACCCTGGCGGACATCACACTGAACGATCCCACCATCAGCGCCCAACATGCCCGTATTCGCTACGAAGAGGGCCTGTTCACGCTTTACGATCTGGATAGCACCAACGGCTCCTTTGTCAACGGGCAGCGTATCCGCATACAGCGCCTTGATGACCAGGACCAGATCACGTTGGGCGCGGTCGACCTGCTTTTCACCCTCACCTGCCAAAATTGATGTAATTTTATGTCCTCTCCAGATCATTCCTTAGAGCCAAAAACCAACATCCCCGAAAAGTCAAAGCCATCGGCAACGCTTCTGCTTCCCGATGAATCGCCCACGCTTTCCTGGCTGGTGGCGCTGAATGCGCCGCGTCGCGGCAAGCTTTACCGTATCAAGAAAAACAGCATGACCATCGGTCGCGCCGAAGATAATGACATTATCCTGGATGATGAGACGATCTCCCGTCATCACGCCCGCCTTCTCGTCGAGCCGGGCATCGGCTATCCTCAGATTTATATCCAGGACCTGGCCAGCGTCAATGGCGTTTTCGTCAATGGTGAACGCATCGTGCGCCAACTTCTGCACGATGAAGATCATATCGCCATCGGCAACGCGATTTTTGCTTTCAAGCATCTCTGAATTTCCGGACCACCTGTTTTCTCCCCGCCCGACAGGCATGACGCCGCATTGAAATTGTCGCGTCCTTCTCTGCGCCTGTCGTCAATTTGCATCTGACTGCCTATGTTATCTCTCGCCAATTTTACAGAATTTATCAGCGCGTGGTATAGCTGGGGCGTGGCCATTGCTTTTGCCATTACTTTCGTCACGACATTGTGGATCTTTTTCGACAGCCAGAGCAATGGCTATCGGGCTTCACTTTGGCGCTGGCTTTCATTACTGGCTGCTGTCATTGTCATTCCCAGCGTTATCCTCAGCTTTTCGCCGCAAATGGCGGAAGGCCTGCCCGGCGCCTTGATCGAAGCTCTGGCCGCGCTGGGAATTGCCGCCACGATAGTCTCGCTGTTCAGCCTGTTGCTTTATGGATTGGGCATTGGCGTGACGCCCCCCGATGCTGATCAGATCATGGCTGTCGATTCCTCTTCGCCTTTTGCCGGGCAGGAAGCCAATGGCGGGAAGGAAGGCGATGTGCGGGCGAACGTGCGTCCCGCGTCCACCCCGCCCCATGGCGTTCAGGCCACCACAAAAGAAAAACCCATTACGCCGCAGCGCGTCCCTATCACCAGCGGCGATACGATTCGCATCAAGAATGCGTATGAGAATGAGCTGCCGCTGGCCTGGGTTGTGGCGCTGAACGGGCCATACGCCGGACAGGAATACCGCTTGCAGAGGATCACAGACATTGGCCGGGAGAGTGATCATAATGACATTGCACTGGATGATCGGACCATTTCTCGCCAGCACGCCCGCATTCGTTATGAAAAAGGCGCTTTTGTCATCTATGATCTCGCCAGCGCCAATGGCGTCTTCATCAATGGCTCACAAGTGCAGCGACGGGTGCTTGCCCACGGCGATCGCGTCAAACTGGGCCAGGTGATGCTGGGCGTCTTGATGGTGCAGGAGGACATCGACGTTGACTTGCCTCCGGACGCCAGCGCTCTGCCCGATGCAACCATCTCTCCGGTTGCACCGTAATATGGAACGCTAATGACGCATCCGGCTCAAGCGCCGTGCTCTCGATGGCGTTTTCGCCACACAGCGAATGATCGAAATGCCGAACAAAAAGAAGAAACGAAAAAATGTTTATTACCAGGCGTCGGGCGGCGTCGTTGTCGATGATTCGGGACGCGTTTTGCTGCTGGCGCGGCATGTGGTGCGCAATGGCGTCACAGTCCATGAGATACGCCTGCCCAAGGGGCATATCGAGGCGGGAGAATCGCCCGACGAGGCGGCTTTGCGCGAGGTCTGTGAAGAAAGCGGCTATTGTCATTTGCAGATTGTGGCGGATTTGGGAGAAGCGCATGTTTCATTTGATTATCGCCACAAGCATGTCGAACGGGATGATCGCTATTACCTCATGCGGCTAACCCGGCCTGAGCAGGGAGCCCAGCAGTTCCACAATGAACATTCCGAAGAAGCGCTCTTCATTCCCTTTTTGGCGGAGTCCCTTGAAGCGGCGGAAGCGTCGCTGACCTATGAGTCGGAGAAACAGTTCATCCGGCGCGCCCGGGCGTGGCTGGCGGCCCACCCGGAAGCGGGCGTTTGATCGTCTTTCGGCCCCGGTCGTTTTTTTGAATCGATTCATGTCTTCCATTCGCATCCTTTACATCGATCTGGCGCCGCATCCTGGCGGATCTGTGATCAGCCTCAGCCATTTGTTGCGCGGCCTGGATAAAACGCAATGGCAACCCATGGTCATTTTGTCCCGCCAGAATGACTTCGATGGCTTTGAGCGGATGGGGGTTCCGGTGAAGCGGGCGCCCACGCCTCAGCGCGAAAAACGCCCTGCGGGCG
>WGCR01000565.1 GCA_015493675.1 Anaerolineae bacterium | reverse complement strand
TCAATCCATCTGACGGCGTTTACGACTGGGGCGATCTGGATTACTGGATCGATCAACAGATCGACGCCGGGTATCAAACTCTGGGCATGGCGATGGTGACTTATACCAATCGCTACGCGTCCTGCCCTGATCAAGGCGTGGATGCCACTCCCAAGTGGGTGCAGTCCGGGCCCGATGGCGTCTTCGGCAATGGTGACGATACGGTTTTTGTGGCCAGCGATCCTGACACCCGCAATTGTGATGGCGATGGCGTGGATGATCCCTGGTATTTGTTGGACTATCGTAACAGCTATTTCAATCAGAAGTATCGTGATTTCATTCATGCGCTGGCCGCTCATCTGGCCAATCATCCGCAGGGCTACCGATTCAAGTGGATTGCGATTGCTACGGGCAAAGATGGCGAGAATACCCCTTCCAATAATCAGGATGATGACGATTATCAAAATCGGGGGATGTATCAGCAGGAATGGATCGATTGGGTCAACAGTATTTCCGACATGTATCGGGATGCTTTTGCCGACGCCAACGGCAATTATGATATTCAGGTGTTGACCCAAAATGCGCCTTTTTATCTCAGTTCCTGGGAGCGGCGGGATATCGCGGACTATGCTGCAGGGCAGGGCGTGGGCGTCTCTATCAATGCCATCACGGCTGATTTTAATTTTACCAATGCGTGCAGCTCTACCAGCACTTACACTCATTGCTCGGGCATGTGGGATCAGGCCTATCTTCACAATGACACGGTTCCCATTGGATTTGAAGGCTATGGATACATGACCGGAACTGAGAATGAGTTTTATTGGGAGATGTCGCGCAGCCTGGACGCCCGTGCTGATTACATTCGCCTTTCTTCATTCTGGAACTATAGCGGCATGGACACAGCCAACAACCGCACCATCGCAGAATGGGCTGCGAAATATCTGGGGACGGGCCTGCTTTCCGGGCAGAAGACGCCCCCCAGCATCTGGTCGCGGGCCTGGGAGCATCGACGTCCCTGTTTTTATAATTATGCCGGGCAGGAAGATTGTGACTATTATCCCCCGGTGGGCAATTCGGAGTTCTTTCTCACCCAACTCCACTCCGTCGGCAACGGCACAACTATCCCCGTTACTGACGATAACCGCGTGACGGGCATGGGCTGGTCGGGCGTGGATGATCAGCCCTGGCATTACAATAGCAATCCCTATGACGCCAATGTGAATGCCGCGGGCCTTTACCATCTCAACAGCAACGGCAGTCAGATTCAAATCGAGGTGGATCCGGGCTGGTCCACCCGCCGCACCGATCAGGCTTCAGATAATTTCGTGTTCTTTTATGCGGCTGATGATCGTTACGTTTCCCCAGCCACGGGCATCGATGGGGAGCACAACACCGTCATCATCACGATCACTTATCTCGATCATGGGACTGACACCTGGCGCCTGATTTATGATGGCGGCGATGGCCAAAAAACTGCAAAGGTGGTAGCCATCAATGATTGGAACATCCGTCGCGGGCTAGCCATTGATCCCGGACTGCCCGACACCGGGCGGCTCGATCCCCGCCCGTATTATGTGACCAAAACCAATACGGGCGGATGGAAGGTCGCCACATTTCTCATTACCGACGGCTATTTCGGCAATGGGCTCAGTGGCGGGGCGGATTTCTTTATTGATTCCCGTGCAGGTTCTGGCGATCATGATGGAGACGAATACATTCACCACGTGGATTTGCAGCAGTATGACGAAATGACGGTCGGGCAGGTGGATGTAAGTCTGACGGATTCGGGCGCGTTGTTGCAATGGAGCGCCGCGCCTGGCGCCGTCGATCATTATGAAATCTGGCGCAGCGAGTCCTTTTACTTTGCCCCGGGCGACGCGGGAGCGGTCAAACTGGCCGACATCCCCGCCAACGGCACGCTCAGTTATACCGATAGTCCAGGCGGGGGTGGCAATACCGATGTCAATTATAGCTATCTGGTGTTGGCGGTGGATGCCGACGGTCTGTATTCCGATCGCCAACAACGCCCGGCCGACTTCGATTTTCCCTTGGTGACGCCGCAGTAAAAAAACAAGCCCCCATCCTCAATGGGACGGGGGCTTTTCATGGCGGAGAGGGAGGGATTCGAACCCTCGATCCCCAGAGGGGATACGCGCTCTCCAGGCGCGCGCACTAGGCCGGGCTATGCGACCTCTCCACGATGTGAGAGCTGATATGCCATTGGAGAAAGGCGGAGAGGGAGGGATTCGAACCCTCGAGGGCGGTTAACCCTACGCGTTTTCGAGACGCGCGCACTCGGCCAGCTATGCGACCTCTCCAAAGGGCAAAAGAAGGGCGTGCGGTCATACAACCGACGCCAGTTTCTCTGCACCAGCGCAAAAAGATCTCACGCAAAGTCGCAGAGCCGCAAAGGAAAAAAGATGCAAAGAAAAGCTTAGCGCCTTGGCGTCTTTGCGTGAGATAAATCTCTGATACAGAGCGGGTGATCGGACTCGAACCGACGACATACAGCTTGGGAAGCTGTCGTTCTACCACTGAACTACACCCGCAGAACAAAACAATTATAGTCAAAAAAGCCCTGTCCGTCAACTTCCCAGGAAAAAGTGGACAGGGCTTTTATCATCAGCATGCCTCAAGCGGCCAGGTCGATGGTGAAGGACCTGCGCCCGATGCGATAGGGTTCGCCGTGGGTCAACACCTGGCCCACGTAGGCTTCATTCACATCCACCAGCGTGCGCCGATCCTGAATCAGGATTTTGCCGATTGTTTTGCCGGGGATATTGGCCTGGTAGGCCAGGGTGCCAACGACGTCATTGGGGCGCAGACCGTGCTCCCGGCCCAGGTTGATGACCAGCCGCACCATGCCCTGTTCGTGAGAGCTCTTGGCGACTTTGTCATAACGACCGTTGCGCTTGCTTTTGCCGTTTTTACCATTGCTGTATCCCTCGCGCCGATCCCGCTGGCCGCGCCCCTGACGCCCGCTTCGGACTTCGTTCATGGGCATGATGGGGCGCTGTTTCTCGTTTTTGCGCGACATCTTCAAGGCCACGGCGGCAATCTCCATGGGATCATATCCTCGCTCCATCAACGCCTCCACCATCTGGCGCTCGCGTTTGGCCCGACCGCGTTTTAACCACATCAACACTTCCTCCAGCAATTGCAGCTCCCGTTTTTGCAGGATTTCCATTTCGGAGGGGATGGTGGCCTTGGTGATTTTCTGACGAGTGTAATTCTGAATCCGACGCAGCCGATATTCTTCTTTGGGCGTGACCAGGGTGATGGCGATGCCGGTTCTGCCCGCCCGCCCGGTGCGTCCCACGCGATGCACATAGATCTCGGGGTCCTGGGGCAAGTCATAGTTGATGACGTGGGAAATGTCGTCGATATCGAGGCCGCGGGCAGCGACATCGGTGGCTACTAGCACTTTGATGCGGCCATCGCGAAAGCGGCGCAGGGTTTGTTCCCGGGATGACTGGCTCATATCGCCGTTGAGGGCTTCCGCAGGGAAGCCGCGACCGGTGAGTTCGCTGGCCAGTTCGCCCGTGCCGATGCGGGTGCGGGCGAAAATGAGGGCGCTGGTGATAGGCTCCACCTCGAAAAGACGGGTGAGCGCCGCCAGCTTGTCCCGCTGGTTCACCAGATAGTAGCGCTGCTCGATGGCGGCCACGGTCAGTTGTTTGTGTTTGATGGTGACGGCCTGGGGGTTGTGCATGTACCCATCGGCCAGGCGGCGGATGGGAGCGGGCAGGGTGGCGGAGAAAAGAGTCGTCTGCCGGCCCTCAGGCGTTTCGCCGAGGATGGTTTCGATATCTTCGATGAAGCCCATGCTCAGCATTTCGTCGGCTTCGTCCAGCACCAGGGTGGTGATCTGGCTCAGATCCAGCACGCGGCGGCGAACCAGATCCAGCAGACGGCCGGGCGTGCCCACGACCACGTCGACGCCGCGACGCAGTTGCCGGATTTGCGGCTCGTAGGAAGCGCCGCCGTAGACGGCCAGCACGGTAACCTTTTGGCCCTGGCCGTATTGCTGAAAGGCCCGGGCGACCTGCATGGCCAGCTCGCGGGTGGGGGCCAGCACCAGCGTCTGCACATGATGGGCGCGCGGGTCCAGATTTTGCAGGATGGGCAGGGCGAAAGCAGCGGTTTTGCCGGTGCCGGTCTGGGCCTGGCCCAGCACATCGCGGCCTGCCAGCATTAGCGGGATAATGCCCGCCTGAATCGGGGTCGGCTCGGCATAGCCGAGTTTGGTCACGGTCTGCACCAATTCCGGGCGCAGGCCTAACTCAGTAAACGTTGTCATGAAGTTGTCCTTACTTGCTTGCGTTTTGTTCCTTCCGCTGTCGTGCAAAAGCCTTTGCAGGCGTTTGCCCCCGTTGTTTACAACAGCCGCCCTTGTTCGCAAGTAAGAGTCCGCCGTTAGCAACAAAAAAGCCCGAGTCATGTCGGGCGATCTTCGGAAAAGCCAAAACAGAAAATAGATTGATGTCCGCGAGACGCGAACGAAGTAGAAGTATAGCACCAATGGGAAGACCT
>WGCR01000564.1 GCA_015493675.1 Anaerolineae bacterium | reverse complement strand
TGCCAACCTGCTTCACAACCTGGAACTCATTCGTCAGGCTTTTGAATTGCGGACAGCCCAGGAGACTGGCATTATTTGGCTGCCGCCCTATCACGATATGGGCCTCATCGGCGGCCTGTTGGAACCCATTTACAATTTGATGCGGGTGGTGCTTATTTCCCCTATTGCTTTTTTGCAGCGCCCGGTGCGCTGGGTGCAGGCCATCTCCAAATACAACGCCACCGTCAGCGGCGGCCCCAACTTTGCCTACGATCTGGTGGCCCGCAAGATCACGCCCGAACAACTGGCCCAACTCGATCTCAGCGCCTGGTCGATGGCTTTCAACGGCGCCGAACCGGTGCGTCCCGCTACGCTTGACCGTTTCGTCGAGGTTTTTGGCCCGGTTGGTTTCAAACGCGAAGCGTTTTATCCCACCTACGGTCTGGCAGAGGGCACGCTTATTGTTACGGGCGGACATCGGTCTGCTCCCCCCCTTCTTCGGGACTTTTCCGAGCACATCCTCTCCGGCCAGTCCGGGGATGACAACAAGACTGTGACCTTGGTGGGATGTGGCGTGTCGCTGGGAGATCAGAAAACGCTGATTGTAGACCCCGATGATCATACCCTTTTGCCCGATGGCCAGGTTGGTGAGCTGTGGCTGCAAGGGGGCAGCGTGGCCCGCGGCTACTGGCGCAATCCCGAGGCCACCGAAGCCACCTTCCGCGGTTTTACCGCAGATGGCGATGGCCCCTTCCTGCGCACGGGCGATCTGGCCTTGCGGGATAGCGACGGCCAGTTCTTCATCGCCGGGCGCATCAAAGACCTGATCATCATCGACGGGCGCAATCATTATCCCCAGGATATCGAGTTCACCGTGGAGCAGGTGCACCCCGCCATTCGCCCGGGCTGCACAGCAGCTTTTTCGGTGGATAGCGACGAAGGGGAAAAACTGGTCATTGTCACCGAAATCCGCAAGCAGTACAAGCCTGTCGCAGACGCAAATGACCCGCATGCCCTCGATCCCGAGGCCCTGCGTCAGCGCATACGCCAGGCTGTCAGCGAAAAACACGAGCTACGGGCGTACGACATCGTCTTCCTGCCCGCTGGCGAAATTCCCAAAACCTCCAGCGGCAAGATCCAACGTTACGCCGCTCGCAAGGGCTATCTGGCAGGCTCTCTCAAAACCTGGGATGCGTAAAACGCCACCTCTTCTGAGTGTGGTTATATGAATGACCTTGCATGTGCCATTCGAAAAGCGCGCGGCGACTGAAGCATCTCGCACTTGATAATGGCGAAAATGCTTCGTCGTGGGCGCTCTCTACAATAGGCGTTATCGGAAATGAGAAGGCCTTTGTCCACGCTTAGCATCGTGCTAGTGCTGACAAAGTTCAATGATTAAGGCCAATACAAGAAGATAATGATCCATGTCAGGTTAGTAGTAGCTAACCGGGCAACGAGCCGAATCCGTGATTCGGCGGATTTTACACCTGCAACCGCCGCCGAATCACGGATTCGGCTGGACGCTTCAGCACAGGGTCGGATCATTTAATTTCTGACTTGGCCTAATGAACAATGATTAAAGGCTAGATCAGCGTGGTTTTTCACTTTAATCATTACTCTTTAATCATTGATTCGAGCATGATTGAGTGAAAATCGGAGAGTCCACCTCGTAGTGAGTTATTTCCAATAATGTCTAATAACACACACGCACACTTTTTCATCCTTTCTCCTGCGGCGCTGACCACCAGCTCCAGGCGTCTGAACACTGACTACTGACTTACTGCTTACTGACTTACTGCTTACTGAACCCATGCCCCCATCTTCTCTTGACAACATACGTGACTGGCTTGTTCAGCAGATTGCCGAGCTCCTGGGCATTTCGCCCGATGAGATTGATTCGACCAAATCCCTGGAAAGCTTCGGCATCGCCTCCCGGGACGCCATTACCCTGGTGGGAGACCTGGAAACCTGGACGGGATTGAGCCTCTCTCCCACGCTGGTGTACGAATACCCCACCATCGACGCCATCGCCCGCCACATCGCCTCACGTCTGCATTTGGGAACAGCGGATGAAGCGATTGCCAGCAAACGCACCGTGCCCTTGCCCCAATTGCGCACCGGCAGCGAGGATGAACCTGT
>WGCR01000563.1 GCA_015493675.1 Anaerolineae bacterium | reverse complement strand
TGTATAAGAGACAGTCCTGTTCATCCGGCTGATGAACCCCGACCTGTGGCAGCCGTGGCAGGGCGGCGAGAAGTTCATGGAGTTTGCGTTTTTCAATGCTGTGTTGAAAACGCCCGCTTTCCCGCCCTACGATCCCTATTTTGCCGGCGGGATCATGAACTATTACTACTACGGCTATCAGATTTTGGCTGTGTTGACCAAACTGACCGGTCTCAAACCGACCATTGTCTTCAATCTGGCCGTGCCCACGCTGTTCGCCCTGACCGTGACGGGCGTGTTCAGTCTGGTTTACACGCTGGCAGCGAAGCTGCGACGGCGAGCCGCCCGCTGGCAGGATGGCGTGGGCGCGGGCCTGCTGGCCGCGTTCATCGTGGCGATCATGGGCAATCTGGATGGCGGGCTGGTGATTTTCCGCAAGCTGGCGGCCGCCAGTCCCAGCCAGTTCACGTCGGGCGTTCCCGGGCTGCAAACGCTGGTGCGGGCCGCCGCGGCCATTCTGCCTGCGATCTCGGGCCAGGTGCATTTGCCCGCATACAATTACTGGGACCCCAGCCGCGTCATCCCCTACACCATCAACGAATTCCCCTTCTGGTCCTATCTTTTCGCCGATCTCCATCCCCACATGATCGGGATTTCGTTCACGGTGCTTTTCCTGGCCCTGGCGTATCAGTTGATCAGTGGTCAGTATTCAGTGTTCAGTGTGCAGGTTTCGAAAGCCGCACAGGACGACGAACGCCATCAATCCCAAATCCCAAATCCGCAGTCCCAAATCCGCAATCCCAAATCCGCAATCCCAAATCTTCTCCTCATGCCCTTTGTGCTGGGCGCTATCGGCGCCACCAACACCTGGGACCTGCCCACCTATCTGGGCATCGGCGTGCTGGCCTGGCTGCTGGGCGATTGGCTGCGCCGGGGACGCATTCGCATCTTGCGAGCGGTCATCTTCGCGGTCTATCTGGCCGCGGCCTCCTACCTGCTCTATCTGCCCTTTTACAGCCATTACACCACGGTTTTCAACACGGGCGTGGCCCTGACCTACGCCAAGACAGACCTGGGCGTGTGGCTGCGCATCTGGGGCTTCTTCATGTTTGTGGCCATCAGTTTTTTGCTGGCGACATTGGTGGCCCGGCCCGACCGGGTGGCGACATTGGCCTGGCTTTCGGGCCTGTTCCGCCATTCCGACCGCAGCGCCCGCTTCCTCGATTTCTTCGACGCCCTGGTCGTCCGCCGCTGGGATTTGCCCTTCGGGCAGGGCGTGCTGCTGCTGACGGTAATCATCGGCGTGGCCCTGGCCGCGCTGGGCTACTGGGTCATCGCCCTGCTGCTGCCGCTGACGACGCTGGCCGCGTTCTTCCTCTTCCGCAAGAATCACACACGTAAAGGCATCAATACGCCCACGAGCCGGATTCACAATCCGTCGGTGCGTGAAAATGACGTGACGCCCGCGGATCAGTTCGTGGCAGCGCTGTTCTTCACGGGCCTGCTGATTCTGTTGGGCGTGGAGATCGTCTATCTCAAAGACTTTTTGTGCGGCTGCGGGCCCGATTTTTTCAGCAAATCCCATGGCGAATGGTATCGCATGAACACCTTGTTCAAGTTCTACATCCAGGTCTGGGTGATTCTGGGCGTGGCCGCGGGCGCGGCCCTGCCCTGGCTGGTTGAAAAAATCGGCCTCACGCAAAGCCGCCAAGACGCCAGGGAGAAGGAAAGCAAGGAAAATATCTGGCGGCGCGGCTGGCGCTGGGCGTGGATGGGGACGTTGGGGGTTTTGCTGGCGCTGGGCCTGGTTTTCCCCATCTTGGGAACCAAAAGCCGGGTGAATGACCGCTTCCCCGGCCCGAGACCGCCCCGCACCACCCTGGACGGCATGGCTTTCATGTCGGTGGGGCAATATAACTGGCCCGATGGCAGCCATGTCATCAAGCTGAAATATGATTACGACGCCATTCGCTGGCTGCAAGAGCATGTGACCGGCACGCCCGTGCTGGCGGAAGCGCCCGCATCCTGGTATCAGCTCAACGGACAGAACACCGGCTACGATTATTATCGGGCGGGTGGCCTGCGCGTGACCTCGCTGACGGGCCTGCCCACGCTGCTGGGCCAGCATCAGGGCGAACAGCGCTACGGCTGGCAGGTGGGCCAGCGGGAGCAGGTCTCTCGCGAATTCTGGCAGACCACCGACCTGAACCGCGCCCGCCAGATCATCGACGATCTGCACATCGACTACATCTACGTTGGGCAACTGGAGCAAACGCTGTTCTCCCCCGAACAATTGGCCAAGTTCGACGCGCTGGTGCAGTCGGACGAAGCCGAAATCGTTTATCAGAACCCCAAGACCACCATCTACCGAATCACGCAATAACCTGTCATGATAACTGCACTCTTAGCCCTCGCAGCCGTGACGCTCGCCTTGCTGGGCGTCTGGCATCTGCCCCAGACAGCGACGCATCCGCTGGCGCCGTGGCTAACGTTTGCGGGCATGATTCTGGGGATATACGCATTCTGGCGCATCGAGCGGGATTGGCCGCCGCCCGAGGAGCCGCGCGAGGAGCGCATGCGCACCCAGGGACGCCGACGGATGCTGGCGCTGGCGCTGTTTTGGGGAGGTTTTGCGATCACGCTCTGGGCGTTGTGGGATATCTGGCGGCAGCCTTTTGCCTGGAGTCAGGCGGCATGGTGGGGAGCCGGGCTGGTTCTGATGGCCGTCGGCGCCTCGCAGATCACCGGCTGGCGCGCTGACAGGTTCGATAAACCCGCCCCCAAGCCCGATCCGGTCTATCTGGGCCATAAACTGGGCGTAGCCCGGGTGCAAGCAACGGAAAACGGAGAAGGCAAACCCCGGCGCCGCCCCCAGCGCACCGGCGCTGCGCTCACCGCCCGTCTGAATCTCATCTACAATCCCCGACCCAAGCCCTGGCAAGAAGCCCTGATGTTGGCGATCATCCTCAGCATCGCCATCTGGTTTCGGCTGAATCAGATCCACCACATGCCGCCGGGCGTATTCATCGATGAGACCAACGCAGCCATGGACGCGCTGCATGTGCTGGAAGGCCGGGCCGACAGCCTCTTTGGCGTCGGCTGGTTCGAGACGCCCAACGGCTTCGTCTATCTGCAAACCCTGTTTTTCCGTCTGTTGGGCGCGACTTTTGCCGCTGTGAAGCTGCAATCGCTGCTGCCGGGCCTGTTCACGGTGCTGGCGCTGTACTTCCTGGCCCGGGAGATGTACAGCCCCTATCCGGCGCTGCTGGCCGCGACATTTCTCGCCTTCAACCGCTGGCATGTGAACATGAGCCGCTGGGGCTGGAACGAGGTCTATCCCCCCCTGATGCAGGCGCTCTCGCTGTTCTTCATCATGCGGGCGGCGCGGCGGCGG
>WGCR01000562.1 GCA_015493675.1 Anaerolineae bacterium | reverse complement strand
GATGTGTATAAGAGACAGACTTCAACCTGCCCGATGATTTCCTGCCACGGCTGGAAACGTTGGCCCAGGCTGAGAACGCAACGCCCTTTATGGCGCTGCTGGCTGCGTTTCAGACACTGCTGGCCCGCTATGCCCGTCAGCAGGATATCGTCGTGGGCACGACCGTGGCGGGCCGCGATCGCAGCGAGATCGAGAACCTCATCGGTTTCTTCGTGAATACCCTGGCCCTGCGCACCGATCTGTCGGGATCGCCCAGTTTCCGAGAGCTGCTGGCGCGGGTGCGCGAGACCGCGCTGGGGGCGTACAATCATCAGCATCTGCCCTTTGAAATGCTGGTGGATGAGCTGCAACCGGAGCGGGCCATGAGCCATGCGCCCATCTTCCAGGTGATGTTCACGTACAACGCGTCCCAGCCCCTCTCTGCCGCCCAGACCGGCGACCTGAGCCTGGAGCCGGTGAACACTGATGAGACCGCGGCCCGCTTCGATCTCACGCTCTCGATGATTCAATCGCCCGAGGGCGTGAGTGCGGCCCTGGAATACAACACGGATTTGTTCGACCGGGAGAGCATGGAGCGCATGGCCGGGCACTTCCGCACGCTGCTGTCTGCGGCCCTGGCCGACCCGGACACGCCCGTCACCCGGCTGCCCCTGCTCACGGCGGCGGAGGCGGCGCAGTTGGCGGCATGGCGCTACACCGAGCGGGCGTGGCCGCTGGAGCAGACCGTGCTGGACCTGTTCGAGGCCCAGGTTGCGGTCCGGCCCGACGCGGAGGCGGTGCGCTTTGCAGGTGCGAAGCCGGTGTCGCTGAGCTATGCCGAGCTGAACGCCCGCGCCAACCAACTGGCCCATCGTCTCATCGAGCTGGGGGTGGGGCCGGAGACGCCGGTGGGCATCATGGTGGAACGCTCGGCGGAGCAGGTCATCGGGCTGCTGGCCATCCTCAAAGCGGGCGGTGCGTATTTGCCCATTGATCCGGGCTATCCCGAAGCCCGCATCCGCTACATGCTGGAGGATGCCGGTGTGCGGGTGGTGCTGGTGGATCAGGCGTATGCAGTGTTCAGTGAGCAGTATTCAGTAAGCAGTAATCAGTATTCAGTGAGCAGTGAGCAGGATTCAGTAAGCAGTAATCAGTGTTCAGTGATCAGGATTCAGTCCGGGATTGGCGAATCAGGCGTCGCGGATTATGCCGCCACGACTCCTGCTCGCGCTATCACGCCCGACAACCTGGCCTACATCATCTACACCTCGGGCAGCACGGGGCGGCCCAAGGGCGTGATGCTGCAACACCGGGGCCTGACGAACCTGGTGTTCGCCCAGATCGAGGGTTTCGAGCTGGCGCCGGGCAGTCGCGAGTTGCAATTCGCCTCTTTCAGTTTCGACGCCTCGGTTTCGGAGACTTTCACGGCGCTGTGTTCGGGGGCGACGCTGGTGCTGGCCCCGCGGGAGCGGCTGATGTCGGGCGTGGAGCTGGTGAAGCTGCTGGAGGAGGAGGCGATCAACGTGGCCACGCTGCCGCCGTCGCTGCTGGCGGTGCTGGGGACAGCGAAGCTGCCGGAGCTGCGGACGCTGGTGTCGGCGGGCGAGGCGTGTTCGTGGGAGGTGGTGGATGCGTGGGCAGCGGGCCGTCGGTTTCTGAATGCGTATGGCCCGACCGAGGCCACTGTGGGCCCGACCTACGGCGTGGTGAGTGCGAGTGAACCCCGCCGCGGGGCGACAGCGCCTATCGGGCGTCCCATCGGCAACGTGCTGGTGGCGATCCTGGACGAGGCATTACAGCCGACGCCAGTGGGCGTGCCGGGCGAGATCGTCATCGGCGGGGTGGCGGAGGCCCGGGGCTATCTGAACCGGCCCGGGCTGACCGCAGAGAAATTTGCACCGAATCCCCTGGCTGGGGATGATGGCGATGAATCCGAAACGCCATCGTCCCGCCTGTATCGCACCGGCGACCTGGGGCGGTGGCTGCCGGACGGGACTATCGAATACCTGGGGCGCATCGACACGATGGTGAAAGTGCGCGGCTTCCGTGTG
The DNA here is from genome assembly GCA_015493675.1 of Anaerolineae bacterium. Lineage (GTDB taxonomy): Bacteria > Chloroflexota > Anaerolineae > J102 > J102 > M2005. The sequence goes on along the minus strand of WGCR01000562.1, from coordinate 3,619 downwards.
GAGCTGGGCGAGGTGGAGGCGGTGCTGGCGTCGCATCCCGGGGTGCAGGCTGCGGTGGCGGTGGCGGCGGGCGAGCAGATTGCGGCGCACTACATCCCCGAGGGCGAGGATCCGGGCCCGGAGGCGCTGCGGGAGTATGTATCCACGCAGTTGCCTGGGTATATGACGCCGGGGTATTTTGTGGCGCTGGAGGCGTTCCCGCTGACGCCTAACGGCAAGATCGACCGCAAGGCTTTGCCCGCGCCCGATGCTGCGGCCCGTCCTCAGACGGAGTACATTGCCCCGAGCGACCTGCTGGAAATCCAGCTTGCGGGCATCTGGGAGGAGCTTCTTGGCCTGCCACAGATTGGCATCCGGGATGATTTCTTCGCTCTGGGCGGGCATTCCCTGCTGGCCGTGCGCCTGTTGGCCCGCATCCAGGAAGCGACGGGCGTCGAACCCTCCCTGGTGGACTTTTTCCAGACTCCCACCATCGAAAATCTGGCCCGATTGGTGCGCCGATCCCTGGCAGGCGAAGCAACCTCCAGCCTGGTTCCTCTCCAGCCCCTGGGCGACCGTCCGCCCCTGTTTATGATTCATCCCTCGGGCGGCAGCGTCCACTGGTATGTGGATCTGGCCCAGGCCCTCGCACCCGAGCAGCCCCTCTATGGCATCCAGGCTCAGGGCCTCAATGGCGATGCGCCTATGCACGAAACCATCGAGGAGATGGCCGCACATTACGTTCAGGCCATCCGCGGGGCGCAGCCCCAGGGAGCCTATCGCCTGGGAAGCTGGTCGATGGGAGTGATCATCGCCTATGAGACCGCTCAGCAGTTGGTGGCCGCGGGCGCGCAGGTCTCTCATCTGATCATGCTGGACCAGGGGCCCTATCAGCCCAACAACCCGCCCGAAGACGAGGCCGAATACCTGCTCACCTTCTTTGGCAAACAACTCCCCATCACCCTGGAAGATCTGCGAGCCTTGCCCGAGGAAGAACAGCTCCCCTATGTCTTTGGCGTGGCAAAAGCTTCGGGCCTGATGCTTGCCGAGGTCACGCTGGAGCAATTCCGTCGCTTTTACGAAATGCTCAAGACCCACGAGCGGGCCTGGCGGCGCTATCGGCACAAACCCTATCCGGGTAAAATTATCCTGTTCAAAGCCCAAATCCGTCCGAAGGACGATCATCCCGCCGAAGATCTGGGCTGGGGCGAACTGGCCCGGGGCGGCGTGGAGGTCATCCACGTGCCGGGCGACCATAACACGATGATTCATTCCCCCCATCTCGCCACCTTCGTGCGCAAGCTGCATGAAGTTCTGAAAAATTAACACTTTTGGCTCTTTTGGATTTCAGGGGGATGACTGCTTGTTGACCTCCGGGAGGTGGACGAAAACCGCCTGGTCAAGCCAAAAATGACTCGTCCACCTCCCGGAGGTCGGGAGCCCCCCTGAATTCCTGTTGAGCCACACTTTTTTCTCTCGCCAAAGGAGCACTCCCAATGGATAATCTCATCGGCATGACTTTTGAGCGTTGGCGCAAGACATTGCGTGAAAATCATTATGATATCGATCGGCCTTATTGGAAACGCGCCGCAAAGATGACCATGGCCAGCTTGATGACTTCTTCTGCCATCAAATCCAAACTGAAGCCTTTTGAATCGGCCATTCAGCAATCTGAGCTGCTAACGCCTACCTTCGTTCTTGGACATTGGCGTTCAGGAACAACATTCTTGCACAATGTTTTGCTTTTGGACGATCGGTGGAATTCGCCAAACATTGGTGATGTGTCTAATCCATTTATTTTCCTGGGACTTAAGTTCCCCGATGATCCAGAGACGCGGGAGCGAATGCGGCGCAAGCGCGCCATGGACAATATCGAGTTTGATCCTTTCAGTCCGGGAGAGGACGAATTTGCCCTGGCGAAGCTTACTCTGCGTTCGCCTCTGATTGCCTGGTCTTTCCCCAAAAACGAGCTGTTCTACGACCGGTTTATCACCTTTCGGGACGCGACATCTCTGGAAAAACAGGAATGGAAGGAGGGGTTTCTTTGGTTTTTGAAGGCTTTACGTGTAAAATATGATAAGCCGATGTTGTTGAAGTCGCCGCCGCACACGGGGCGCATCCAATTGATCCTGGAGCTTTTCCCCGACGCAAAATTTATTTCAATTCATCGCAATCCCTACAAAGTCTATCGTTCCACCAGGCAATTTTATGATACCGCCCTGCCCATGGGGTATCTGCAACAGCCTGATAAAGAGACAATCGAAGCGGGCATTTTGAGAAGATATGAGGAGATGCATCAGGCTTATTTTGAGGATCGGGCGTTGATTCCCGATGGACATCTCCATGAACTCGCCTATGAGGATTTGGTCAAAGACATGACAGGCGAGGTGAACAAAATCTATGAGGCTTTGAATCTGGATGGTTTCGAGCAGGTTCGTCCCCGAATAGAGGCTTACGAAGAAGAAAAACATCGCAACTACAAGCCCAACCCGGATGTGACGCTGCCTGATGATATCCGTAGCAAGATAGCATCGCGCTGGCGACAGAGTTTTGAGGAGTGGGACTACGAGGTCTAATCTATGAATCAGGAACCTACAAAGCTTTTCAATCGTAATTATTCTTTGCTGTTTCAGGGCCAGTTGGTTAGCCGCCTGGGGTCACAGATGTATGCCATTGCCATGGTGCTGTGGATTAAAGATGCTACCGGCTCAGCTACGCTGATGGGATTATTGATGATGGTGTCTGCGATTCCTGGCGTGCTGCTGAGCCCCATGGGCGGCGCCATCGCTGATCGATTTTCGCGACGGCTGATTTTGGTGATCAGCGATCTGACACGCGGTCTTGCCATGCTCCTTGTCGCGGCGCTCATTTATACCATGGCGGATTCAGTGAATTTGCTGTTGGGGACGCTGTTTGTGGTCGCTATCCTTACGGGGACGGTGACGGCGTTTTTCCGACCCGCTATTGCCGCTGCCATCCCCGATCTGGTTCCCAAGGATCGGGTGGTGACGGCCAATTCGCTGGGACAGCTCTCGCTCCAGCTCTCGGTCTTTTTCGGTCAGGGGCTGGGCGGCACATTGTTCCGTCTGTTGGGGGCGCCATTCCTTTTTCTGATCAATGGTATTTCTTTCCTGTATGCTTCGCTCAGTGAGTCCTTTATCAAGATGCCAGAGGTGGCTCCCAAAGAAAAGCTGAGTATGAAAGAGCAGTGGCATGAATTTCTGGTGGATTTGAAAGAAGGCTTCCACTACGCCTGGAATCGCCCGGGGCTGCGGGAATTGGTCTTCATTTCCGCCGTGATCAATTTCTTCACCATTCCCGCTATTGTGCTGCTTCCATTCTTCGTGGAAGACACTTTGGGCGTCCGGGTCGATTGGTACGGGTTTATTCTGGTGTCATTCGGCCTGGGCGGGTTGCTGGGATATTTGTTTGCGGGTATTGTGCGTTTGCCCGGCCGTCCCAGAATGTATCTGATGCTGGCGTTTATGGTCGGACAATCGGTGCTTTACGGCGTGTTGGGATTTATTCCTCGCCCGATTTTCGTGGTGATGCTGGCTATTGCAGCCGGCTTCATGGGAGGCTACATCACGGTCAACATCACGACCGTCTTGCAATTATCGACGCCTAGCGCAATCCGCGG
>WGCR01000561.1 GCA_015493675.1 Anaerolineae bacterium | reverse complement strand
AGACAGGTCTCAGGAGGTGCAGGCGGCGAATCGCTCCCTGCGACTGCGCCTGAATATCGATGAAGCCGCCATCGATCTGGCGGTGCTTCCCTGGGAGATGATGCTGTGGCGGGATGTGTTCCTGTCTACCCAAATCGATACGTTGGTCACCCGACAGTTGCTCAACCTGGAGTATGGCTCCATCAAATCCTTGAAGGTGGCGGGGCCGCCGCGCGTGCTTATCGTTATTCCCGGCGGCTCGGGCCTGAACACCGACGCCGAGGAGAAGGCTATCACCGCCGCCCTGGACAAGGCGGGCGTGGCCTACGAGACGCTCAAGGATAAAGTGCCGCTGCAATTGCTGGATGATGCGCTGGCGGAGGGGGAGTACGCCATCCTTCATTTCATCGGACATGCGGCATTTGAGCAGGATGAAACAGGCGAGGTGCATGGCAGCCTGCGTTTCAACAGCTCAGAGCAAGATATTCCCGCCGAGGAGGACGAAGACTGGGCGCCCGAGACCGATCTGCAGGCGCTGCTGGGCAATCACAAGAGTCTGAAGCTGGTGGTGCTCAACGCCTGCAATACCGGAGAGCTGGCCAAGCGGCCCGGAGATCGCGGCTTCTGGGGCGTGATCCCCTCTCTGCTGCGGGCGGGGGCGCCTGCAGTGGTGGCCATGCAATACGCCATCCGCGATGATGTCGCGGCGTTGTTTGGCGAGACATTTTATCGCCGCCTGACTGCGGGCAAGGGAGCCGGGCATGTGGATGTGGCTGTCACGCTGGCCCGCAATGCCTGTTTTCTGGCCTGGCCCGACGATCGCGGTTTTGCCACGCCCGCCCTCTACCTGCGTTCCCGCGATGGCGTCATCTTTGAGCTGTCCGGGGAGCAAGCCGACATCGGGGAGGAAGCCGAGAGCATTTCCTGCCCGAAAGCGCCAAAACCCTCCGATTTTTTGCTTTATCGCTACCGCAACACTGATCTCGAAACGCTCATCGCCCGCGTGCCCTTGCTCACCAGGCGTCTGCAACGGCTCACCTTCCAGATCGACAATCTCAAAACAAAGGGCGCTCTCGATGAGAAAAGCGCCTGGCGCTTACAGCGATATGAGAGAAATCGGGATGATCTGGAACGGGAAATGGATGAATTGCAGGACGTGCTGATCTGGCGGCGGTATGAGGTCTGTGAAGAACTGCGCGGTTTGCAGGCGCAGGCGGCCCTGAAGCAGCAGGAAAAAGCAGTGCTGGAGGAAGTTGGCGGCTACGTCTCCTATGATCTGAAAAACGCTATCTTCACCATGACCGAGCGGATTTTGGAATTGCAGGATTTGTTGCGGAAATCCCAGGAAGTGATCCGGGATGACTAGATTTTATCGGCTATAACGCGCACCTGGCCCGGCTATGCCAGATTTTCGATGATCGTGGCGGTGGCCATGCCGTGCCCGATGCACATGACTTGCAGACCGTAACGTCCGCCCGTCTGGGCCAGCTCATGCACCAGCGTGGTCATAATACGGGCGCCGCTGGCTCCCAGGGGATGTCCCAGGGCGATGGCGCCGCCGCGAGGGTTCACCCTGGCGGGGTCGGGCTGGATGTCGGCCATCCAGGCCAGCGCCACCGAGGCGAATGCCTCATTCACCTCGAAGATGTCGATATCATCGACGGTCAATCCCGCCCGTTTCAGCACCTGCCGCGTAGCGGGAATCACCCCCGCCAGCATGAGGATGGGATCATCGCCCACCACCACGCGGGCGACGATGCGGGCCATGGGGGCCAGATGATAGCGTTTCATCCCCTCTTCCGAGGCCACCACCAGCGCGGCGGCGCCATCGCTGATCTGGCTGCTATTGCCTGCGGTGATGACGCCGTCCTCCTTGAAGGCCGGGCGCAGAGACAGCATTTTTTCCAGGCTGGCGTCGAAGCGAATGCCTTCATCGATGGTGACGACGCGCGGGCCCGCACCGCCGTTGGGAACCTGCACGGGGATGATCTCTTTTTCGAACAAGCCCTCGCGAGTGGCCTGAGCCGCTTTCATGTGGCTCTGGTAGCCCAGCTCATCCAACGCCATGCGGCTTAAATCCCATTTTTCGGCGATAAGTTCAGCGGAGATGCCCTGGTTCACCAGATCGTATGGGAAGTCTGCGGGCCAGGTCTTGGGGTAGTCAGAGGCCATGGGCACGCGCGTCATGTGCTCGACGCCTCCCGCCACCACGATATCCATATCTCCCACCATGATGGCCTGGGCTGCAAAATGCACGGCCTGTTGGCTGGACCCGCACATGCGGTTGATGGTGACGCCCGGCACGGTAACCGGGAATCGGGCGTTGAGCGCCGTAAGACGGGCGATATTGGCTCCCTGCTCGCCGATGGGCGTCACGCAGCCCAGGATAACGTCATCGACATCGGTGGGGGCGATGCCCGTTTGTTCGACGATGGTTTTGACGGCAGTGGTTGAAAGGGTTAACGGTAGCACATCGCTGAACATGCCGCGGCGGCGTCCGGTAGGAGTGCGAAGAGCGGAAACGATGTAAGCATCTCGCATGATCAGGTCTCCAGAAAGAAGGCGTTGGACATTGTCCGGTTGGTTTTGGCGAGAGGTATTCTAGCATATAAAATGCGAGTGCGCTCTGGTTTTTGTCACACTTGCTTCACTCCTGCGGACGGGCCGGTGCATCGCCCGCAAGATGCGCCCTGGCAGAGGGGGATGCTCCTAACATCCGCAATGCCCTGGTGCGAATCATCAATACCGCCTCTGCCGCTCCTATTTCAGCCAGGACGAGGCCGGTGCAGTCGCATCAGGTTTGGCCGCCTGCTTGCTCTGAGTTATACTTGCATCCGCGGCGGGATCGCCGCTATCTTACGACAATGAGGTTCGAATTATGAATATTTCTCCCGAATTGCTAGAATTATTACGATGCCCGGCCTGCGTCAGCGAAGGCGAAGACGCAGGACATCTGGAACTGGTGAAAGATGTCTGGCTGGTGTGCCAGGACTGCGGCCGTAAATACCCTATCCGGAACGATATCCCGGTGATGCTCATTGAGGAAGGCGATCGCTGGCAAAATGCGCCGGTGGACTCTCTGCCCGATACGCCGCCCGAGCCGGTTGTCTAACCAGATATCTGGCGGTAAACCTGGGCCGTCGCCCGGGCGATCTGCGCCTGGGTGAAATGCTCCAATGCCCGCCGACGCCCGCGCTGCCCTAACCCTTCGCGCAGCGCAGCATCTTCTTGCAGACTGTGGAGATGCTCGGCCAGGGCATCGCTGTTATTTTCGGGGAAAATCAGGCCGGCATCGGCGATGACATGGGGGATTTCGCCGCTGTCAGAGCCGATTACGGGTGTTTCGCAGGCCATGGCCTCTACCAGCACCCGCCCGAATTGCTCTTTCCAGTTGGGCATGGTGCGAGAGGGGAGGACGAGGACGTCGAGGGATCGATAGAAATCGGGCATTGCCAGTGACGGGCGTTTGCCCAGCCAATGGATGTGAGACTCGATGCCCAGCTTCGCTGCCAGTGCGTGCAGCGGCGCTTCCTCCGAGCCCGCCCCCACCAGATGCAGCTCCCAGGGAGGTTTCAGCCGGGCGCAGGCGCGGAAGAGCACGTCCAGGCCCTTGGCGGGGACGAATCCTCCGGCATAGCCGATAGTGAACGGGTGAGGAGGATGAGGATGGACGGAGGGGGAAAACAGCGCCGGATCCACGCCAAATTGTGCGATGATCGAGATGGCGCCCGTAAAACCTTTGGCCCGCAACACATTGGCGGCGTCATGATTTCCGGCGATGACATGGCGGGCATGACGATAATTATAGCGCTCCCACCAGTTGAAGGGGGGCGGATAGCTGCGATTGATATTTTGCCAGGTGAAGAAAAGCGCGGGGATTTTTCTCTTGACCGCCTGCCTCATGGCCCGCCACGTCGCCAGGTTGTAGGGTTCTTCGTCGATGTGAAGCATATCCGGCTGCAAATCGTCCAGGTCTGCGGCCAGACGGGGATAAAAGTGAAAGTGGAAACGTCCGTTGAAAGCCAGAGGCGTCACCCTCAGATCATACCCCTGAGTGAAAACCCGTTCCAACTGCTGCTCGCCCCGATCATCCTTCCATCCGAGCGGAACGAGGACAGTGAGACGGATATCAGGCTCGCGGGCCAGCTCTTCCAATTTTTTCTGATACGCGCCCACAATGCAGGCTTTGGAAATCATGACAACGTGCATGGGGGCATTCTATCATTTCCCGCCCCGCCGAGCCAACATCAGGCCAGAAATGCGCCCAAGCTCACGCTGGGTCTTGCCATCCTGCAATCGGGCATCTATAATCGAAGACAACCGGCTGTCGATTTGGCAGATCGTTGCAAATAGGTAAGATTTTGCACCGACGCCCGGTCATCTGTACTGTAGACTGACGGCATCCCTTTTATCGATAGCAGTTTTCTCTGAGGATGCTATGATCCATCTGCAGATCTATGTGCAGAAGGCCTGTGCTTCGTGCACTCGCAGCCGCCAGCTTGCCGCAATGATCGCTGGCGAATACAATCAGATCGAAGTCGAAATCATCGAGATCGAGTCACTTTCTGTTGATCAGTGGCCCGAGGTGCTGTTTGCGACGCCGACATGGTTGCTGAACGGTCAGCGCGTCTGTCTGGGCACGCCCGATCCCCTGCGCCTTCGTCAAAAGATAGACGCACTTATTGCCACCCCATCAAACGCATCTTCATCGAAGGGATTATCATGAACGAAAAAATCACGCATCTTACGACGATGGAGCTTTTTCAGGATCTCTCCAGAGAGGATCAGGAAGAGCTCGATCGCATCACCACCATGACCACGGTGCGAAAAGGCAAGATATTCTATCGTCCGGAGGATACCGGTGAGGTCATTTTCATCCTCAAGAAGGGGACGGTTCAACTTTATCGGATTTCGACTGAGGGTAAAAAACTCGTGATTTACACCCTGGGAGATGGCACATTGTTCGGCGAAATGAGTCTGCTGGGGCAACGGATGCACAATACATTTGCCGAAGCCATCACCGATTGCACTATCTGTGTGATGAGCCGTAATGATCTGGAGCGATTGATCCTTACCCGCCCCCAGGTGGCGCTGCGTATTCTGGAAATCACGGGCAGTCGTTTGCGCGAAACCGAGGAGCAGCTCGAATCGCTGGCCTTCAAGAGCATCCCTTCGCGGTTGGCGGCATTGCTGTTGCGCCTGGCCGGAGATGGCAACGAGGTGGCCGGGCTGACGCATCAGGATTTGGCAGAGATGATCGGCACTTATCGTGAAACGACCACGCAGACCCTGAATGATATGAAGGCCGAGGGCATTCTGGAGATCGGACGTCGCCGGCTGGTGATTTTGGATAAGGACGCCTTGAGGCAGATTGCTGAAAGGTAACGCCCCGACGTATGATTTTCAACTGGCGTGATGCTGCTCTCAGTGTGTTGGCCCTCTGGTGGCGGTTGACAAAGCCCTGCACAATTGGTGTGCGGGGCCTTGTTCTGAATGGTGCCGGAGAGATTCTGCTGGTGCGGCACAGTTATGGCCGCCGCAACTGGTTTCTGCCTGGCGGCGGTCATCGTGGCAGTGAGAGTCCGGAGGAGGCCCTGGTGCGGGAGATGTGGGAGGAAACGGGTCTGACGGTGGCGGTGACGGGGCTGATTGGCGTCTATTTCTACACCGGCGGCTATAAGCGCGATCACATCTATCTCTTTGCTTGCCGGGCGGTGACAGGAGATGTGCGGCTTATGGGAGGAGAAATTGCCGACATCGGCTGGTTTGCGCCTGACGCTCTGCCCGACAACCTGATGTTGGGCATGGATCGCATACTCGATGATTGGCGTAGCGGCGTCACCGGTTATGGACGGATCATTGCTGCGGGCGTTCGGGCCGGTGATGAGATATGAGGAGGCTAACTGCGTTCAGGTGGCGTTATTTTGGCTGCCTCCATCTTGCTTTCGGGCGCCAATCGTAAAATGGCGTAGCCGATGACGCCAGCCAGTGTTGAGGCGATAAGAATAGCTAATTTGGCCAGATTTTGGATCTCTTCCATATCGGCCGCGGCCAGAGCCGCCGGACTGGCAAGCCTGAATCCCAACAGTTCTGCATGGCCGCCTCCTGTGCTAAAAGCCAGTGTGGCGATGAAAATGGACATCGTGAATCCCATGCCTGCCAGTACGCCTGCACCCAGAATATGTTGCCAGGTGACGCCTTTGGGAAGCGTGCCGATATTCAGTTTGACGCCCAACCAGGTGGACAGAAAGATGCCAATCGGTTTACCAAGCGCCAGGCCCAGGATAATGCCCAGGGCCAACGGCGTGAAGATTGCGCCCAGCAGTTCGGTGTTGATGGTGATGCCGGCATTGGCGAGCGCAAAGATGGGCATGATCAGAAAAGCCACCCAGGGATGCAGGATATGCTCCAGCCGGTGCAGGGGCGAGTCGGCATGCTCGATGGCGCTGGTCATCTCGAAAAGCGCTGTGCGCTGCACTGATGTGGGCACGCGTTCACCATTCTTTTCAGATTCATTGTCGAACCAGTCGAGGAGTTGGCGCATCCACTGACTGAAACGAGCAGTGTCCACTTTGGTGCGGACGGGAATGGTCAAAGCCACCAGCACACCGGCCAGCGTTGCATGCAAACCTGATAGATAAATGGCGAACCAGACAGCGATCCCCACTGCTCCGTACACGATCAGCCAACGACCGCCCAGTTTGGCGTAGAGGAATAGCAGCGCCACCAGCGCCAGTCCCACAAAGAGCATAACCAGATTGATTTGGGCTGTGTAGAAAATGGCAATCACCAGGATGGCGCCAATGTCATCGACGATGGCCAGAGCTGTCAGCAGAACGGCCAGTCTGATGGGGGCCCGTTTGCCTACCAGAGCCAGCACGCCGATGGCGAAGGCGATGTCTGTGGCCATAGGGATGGCCCACCCCTCCAAAGCAGCGGAATTGTCCCGGTTGAACAGCCAGAAGAAGAGAACGGGGATGATCATGCCGCCAACGGCGGCCAGGGCCGGTAAAACCGCTTTTTTAAAGGAAGAGAGCTCACCGATCACCACCTCACGTTTCAGTTCCAGCCCCACAACAAAGAAGAAGAGCGCCATCAGTGCGTCGTTAATCCAGAGAATCAGCGATTCATTGATGGTGACTTTTTCGCCCAGGCCAATCACAAAGTGGATGTTGAGGATATCGAAATAAACGTGCGACCAGCTGGAATTGGCCCAGATCAGGGCGATGAGCGTCGCCGCCACCAGCAGGATGCCACTGATGCCCTCAATGTGCATAAACCGTTGAAATCGGTAGCCGATTCTGTCAACGGGCGTGCGCTGCACCGGGCGTGCGATTTGCGATGTCTGTTTCATCTTTCGGGCTCCCTTGCGTGGAAAAATCGTAACTACCAGCGTGCTCGACTTTAAGCCTCAAGAAGCCACGAAGGCTCGAAGTTTTTCGAAGACACGAAGGGAAAAAGAAAAATACTTCGTGCCTTCATCTTCTTCGTGTCTTCGTGGCAAAAAATGGTGGCGAGACCTCAGTTGTTACAAAAACTCTCTACAAAAATCCTAACATCAGTTGGGGGCTATTGGCAAAGTCGGGTCAGTTGGACGGCGTCTCGCAGCATGGCGGCGGCTGTGCCCATGGGCCCGCGTTCATCGATCTTCAAGGAGGTGATTTCGAAGATGTCGGTATGGAAGATAATGCCCATCTCCCACGAATCGATGCCGCCCAGAAAGCTGTCCAGCGCAACCTGTCGGGGTTGCACTGTCAGACTCCAGCCAGACTCTCGCCGCTCGGCCGTGGCAATGAGACGGATCATCTCGCCATCGGCCCGGGCGCGGGCGATCTGCATCCCGGTCACTTGCCGCATCCCGATCACTGTCACGT
>WGCR01000560.1 GCA_015493675.1 Anaerolineae bacterium | reverse complement strand
GGATTCCTTTTACGTTCAGCCAGCGCTTCAAGTTGTATTTCCTTTGGTCCGGGCAGGAGGAGGCCATCCGGGGGCGCGCCAGAAAGTGGTCGGCGCCGGAACGGCTGCATTGGTGGGTGGTTGTGGGCGGGGCCATGCGGGCGGCCGACGCCCACGGTGCCGCGTTGAAAGCCTATCGACATGCGGCTGAGTTGCCCGATTTTGCATCCAAACGGGCAGACGCCTTGGTCCAGGCTGGCGTTGAAGCGCTGGCAGTCGGAGATGCGGAGCTGGCTCTTGCGTTGCTGGATCAAGCATTGTCCCTGGATGACAGTAACAATCAGGCCCGTTTGCATCAGGCGCGGGCGCTACTGAGTCTGAACCGCGCGGATGAAGCCCTGGCGATCCTGAACGAAGTTCAGCAGCGTAAAGGCCCCAACGATTTTTGGCTTCAATTCCTGAAGGGCAGAGCCTATGAAGCGCTCGCCCGCTGGGATAACGCCCTGGAAGCGTTTCAAAAGGCGTTATCCTTGAAGCCAGACGCCAGCCAGCTATATTTCTTTATCGCCCGGGGGTATGAGCAGCAGGGGAATGTGGAGCAGGCCCGGCAGTGGTATCAGGCCTATCTGGATCGCGAGCCTGAGGGGGCCTTCGCCCGGCAGGCGCAGGAGTTTTTGCAGACGAAGGCAAATCCCTGAGAAACGCTCCTGCCCCGCCTCATTCGGCGTAATATCCCGGAAGGCTGAAAAATCAGCCAGATATTAGCTTTTTTTTGGTTTTAGGTGTAAACTTGTTGATGGAAACGCTTTTCTTGTGTCTTTTCGTGCTTGTGTGGTGAGATCGTCAGAAAGGCGTCTTTTACAATTTGTAACGCCCGTGCACCCAACAGGAAGCCATGAAGGCCCGAAGGATCAAAAGGATATTTTTGGCATCTTCCTTTCTTTCGATGTGGCGGACATGCTAACAGGGCTCCTGTGCAGTTACAACAATTTTTTTGCTTTGATACACTTGTCAAGGCCCATTCAAATCTATCGAGAAAATTTTTATGACCGAACAAAAACGTCTGAAATCCGCGCTGTTCGTGGATTTCGACAATATCTACCTGGGGCTGCGTCAACTGGATGAGGACGCAGCGGAACAATTTGCATCCAATCCTGCGCACTGGCTGAAATGGATGGAAGAGGGAATGCATGGCATGGCCGGGCCCGAGGGATTTCAACAACAACAGCGGGATATTCTCATTCGTCAATGCTACCTGAATCCGCGGGGCTTTCAACAATACCGTCCCTACTTCACCCGTTCCGCCTTCTCGGTGGTGGATTGTCCCTCGCTGACCTCGCAGGGCAAAAACAGCGCCGACATCTACATGGTGATGGATATCCTGGATACGCTGATCCATCCCACGCATTTCGATGAGTTCATCATCCTTTCCGGCGATTCCGATTTCATGCCGGTGATGCTGCGCCTGCGGGAGTATGATCGCCGCACCACCATTCTCTCGGCCGGGCCCGCGGCCGCAGCATTCATCGCCGCCGCCGATCTGATCATCAGCGAGGATGTGTTCATCGAGTACGCGTTGGGCGTGGGGGGCGAAGAAGGACGCAAGGGTGGCAATGGCGTCGCCGTCACTTCCACCGCCACGCCCGAGCTGCTGGACGCCATGGCCGAGAAGCTCTATGCCGAAGCCAGCGCCAACGGCGAGATTCTGGCCACCGATTTGCCCAAGCTCTACCGCGGCTTTCCCGAATTTCGGCGTGACAGCAACTGGCTGGGATTCTTCTCGCTGCGGGCGTTGACCACGCATCTTAGCCAGCGCCATCCCAACCTGCGCATCACCGAGGGCGATCCCTGGCGGGTGACGGTGCAGTTGCCCCGCCGCAGCAAAGCATCCCGCGCTTCTGGCGAAAAACAGATTACGCCCGACAAGGAAGAAAAACTGCGTCGGCGTATCGTGGATCTTGTTCGGCGTATGGTGGCTGAGGCCAAGGAGCCCATCCTCATGGGGCGGGCGGCGCAGGAAGTCATCAATCGCACGGGGAAGCAGGTGCTGCAAAGCCATTGGGCCGGGGCCGGCACGTTCAAAAATCTGCTGCAAAGCGAGGAAAATCTCGGCTTCGAGATAGCGACATCGCCCTCTCCCGGCTATCTCTATGATCCCGAACGTCATTCGCTGCCCCGCGAGGAAGAATCCGCCCGGAAGGGGGAGGAAGTGCCGCCCAAGCTGGCCGAATTCAGCAAGCGCATCAGCCGCATCACCGGCGCTCCCAATCTCACGCCGCATCAATACGCCATGCTTTTTACAGCTTTGGCCGAAGATTTGAAGGAACACCCCTATCATCTCACCTCCACCTCCAAAGCGGTGCGAGATCGGGTGATTGAACGGGGAGAGACGATTTCCCGGGCCAACATCAATAATGTGCTGAAGGGCGTTGCTTACGCCAAGCACCGGTTCAGCAAACGAGATACGCCGCAGAGTCTGGCCCGCGTTTACCGCTCTTACCTCCTCTCGCGCTGTGAGGATGCCGAACTGGAGCTTTCGCGGGAGGACAAACGCCTGCTGCGGGAATGGATCGAGGGCGGCCTGCGCGATCTGACGAAAAAGAAGACCGAGAAGAAGGTCGAGAAGAAAACCGAGAAGAAGAACAACGACGGCAAGACAGAACAAACTACCGCTCTCGTCAAAACGTCATCGGCAAAAGATAGCCAGGAGAGCAAGAAAAGGGCCCGGAAGTAAGCTCCCGCGCCCGGTTTTCGCTGTAACCGCATCCCGGTCATGTCGCAGCCCCGCAAAATTCTCCATCTCGATCTGGACGCATTTTTCTGTGCGGTGGAGGAATTGCGGAATCCAGAGCTGCGGGGCAAGCCTTTTGCTGTGGGCGGCAGTCCGGAGGGGCGGGGCGTGGTTGCCTCCTGCTCCTACCCGGCCCGGGCCTTTGGCGTGCATTCAGCCATGCCCATGGCCCAGGCCGTGCGGCTGTGTCCTGACCTGATTATTGTCAGCCGCAGCCGGGGCGGTTACAGCGCCGCCTCGCGCGAGGTGATGGCCCGGGTGCGTGAGCTAACGCCTCTGGTGGAGCAACTCTCCATCGACGAGGCTTTTCTGGATGTCAGCGATCTGCCCGAGCCGTTGGATATCATCGCCCGCCGCCTGCAAACCCGCATCAGCGAGGAAGTGCATTTGCCCTGCTCGCTGGGGGGCGCTACGAACAAGCTGGTGGCCAAGATCGCCAATGATG
>WGCR01000559.1 GCA_015493675.1 Anaerolineae bacterium | reverse complement strand
CAGCATGTTCCAATCTGCGTCCAGCAGATGCACAAACGCCTTGTAGGAGCGGACAGGCGCAGCCTGGACCTGCCAGTACAGCGTCAGGCGCAGGGTGCGGTCGGGCTGGGGCGCGTCGGGCGATATATCGTAGCCGATCAGGCGAATGCCGTCCTCGAAATTTGCGGTCAAAGGATGCTGGGGCGGCTGTAAGGGGAAGCCGTCCCGCACCGGCGCCGTGCGCCAGCCCTGCACCCGCACATAGGTCAGGCCCGGAAAAACCTGGTCGTAAATCAGCTCGCCGTGGCCCTCCAGCCAGGCCCGAATCACGCCCTGGGGATCGTTGACCGTGTCGTAGCCTCGCAGCAGCCACACCGTGTTGTGATCCTCGAACAGCCGCTGCAAGCGGGCCTCGGTCTCGGCCCGGCTGATGGCGTAGAAATCGCTGGCCGGATCGCCCCAGCCGATGTCTGGATCGCCATCCACGAAGCCGGCCAGCGCCACTTCGGGCCCCTCGCTCGCGGTGGCGGGCGGATACTCGTTGAGCCGCCCCATCCAGCCAGTGGCGTGGGGCCAGTAGGCGAGGAAGGCGGGATAGAGATAGCCTGCATCGATGAGCACAGCGTCGCGCGGGCCCAGATGATCATCGATGGCCGCCACCGCGCCCCGCAAGTCATCCGCAGCCTCATACTCGAAGCGCCGGGCGTGATAATTTTTCAGGCTGATGGCCGCGCCCGCCAGCAGCAAAACCAGAAACACCGCGGCCACAACGCCTCTCAGCGAACACCGAACACTGAACACTGAACACTGTTTACTGCTTACTGAATACTGCTTACTGCTTACTTCCTCCCCCCTTGCATCCTTACGTCTTGGCGTGAGATCACCCAGCGCCACCATTCCCGCGGCCAGCAAAATCGGAAACGCACCGCTGTAAAGATTGAGATAACGCACGTGATAGAGGGGCGTCAGCGCCAGCGACGCCAGCGCGATGAGCGCGACCGGGCCCAGCAACAACGTCCACAGCAGGCCCGCGGCCCAGGGGTTTTCCAGCTTGCTGCGAGGATTGGTGCGGATCCAGAAAGCCAGCCCCCCGATGCCCAGCGCCACCACTCCCAGCAGCCACCAGCTTCCCGGATTGATGGACTGGCCCAGAATCAGCGCGGTCGCGCCCTCGCGGGCGATGGTCAGCAGCAAGGCCCCCAGCCCGATGGGCTCGCGCCAGGGGGGCACGGGCGGATTCAGCGCCTGTTGTAGGGCGTGGGGCAGCCACGGCAGATAGAGGATGATAGCCGCGACCTGTGCGCCCAGCCAGGGCCAGAGCTTGCGTCGGGCCTTGAACCACAGCCAGGAGATTACGGCCAGATTCAGGGCCATGAGGGTGAATGCGGTGTAGTAGAGCGTCCATAAAAGCAACGCGGCCGTGATCGCATAACCTGCTAAACTGTGAAAATCGCGTCTTTGCAGACGATGGACGATAGACGATTGACCACCACCGCCCGTCGTCCGTGGTCCATCGTCATCATCTCGACTGTCCTCTAGAAAATCCAACACAAACTTCAACAGCAACAGCGTCAAAAACACGCCCAGCGCGTACATCCGCACTTCCTGCGCGTACCAGATGCTGAACGGATTGACCGCCATCAACAGCGCGGCCAGAAAGCCCACCCGGGCGCTGAACAATCGCCAGCCCAGATAGCCGACCATCGCCACGCCCGCCACGCTGAACCACACCGACAAGAAAGCCAGACTGTATTCGCTGCCGCCCGCCAGCATTTGCCAAAAGTGCAGCAGCGCATAATACAACGGCGGATGGATGTCGCGGGCGGTGTGCGCCCACATAGCGCCCAGGGGCTCGCGGGCCAACAACGCACTCACCGTTTCATCGTACCACAGGCTATCCACGCCCAGCCGATAGACGCGCAGCATGAATCCCAGCAGCAAGATGCCGCTGAACGTCAAACGATGAAAATGTCGGGTGCGAAACATGATAAGGGGGTGCCACGGGCGACTGCGCGCCGATAACGAATGAAAATAGGCGGCCGAGGTGCGACGCACTTGAGATAGACGTTGGCCTGACGCCCCGGCAGGTATCCGCCGGAACCTGGCTTGACGCGGCCACAGCATGTGGTAAGTGCATCGCACCCTGAATCTATTTACGAAGTAGTCGTCAGTCCTTCTTGAATGTCATGTATTTCATCAGCTTGCCCGCCAGATTTGCCAGGGGCATGGTTTGCAACCAGATTTTGCCGGGACCGGTTAGCGTAGCTAAAAACAACCCTTCGCCCGCAAAAAACATATTCTTCAGGCCCTTTACCCGCTGAATATCATACCTGACAGAACTTTCGAACATGGCAATGTGTCCTGGATCAATACGCATGGATTCGCCAGCGCCCAACGTATATTCCCGAACTTCGCCTGGAATCTCGAAAAAGACCGTGCCCGGGCCGGTGACTTTCTGCAAGATAAAACCCTCGCCGCCAAACAGGCCAGCGCCCAATTTTTTATTCATGTGCATCGCTAATTGCACCGAACTATCGGCGCACATAAAAGCGTCTTTTTGGCATATCAGCGTTTGGCCAGCAGCCAGATCCACGGGCACAACTTTGCCTGGCGCTTCGGGCGTGAACACCACCAGCCCGTCGTCATCTTTGCTGACATACGTGGTCATAAACAGGGATTCGCCCGACAGCATCCGCCCCAGCCCTTTCATCAGACCGCCTTTGGTGTTTGTTTCCATCGCGACATTGCCTTTCATCCACGCCATGCCGCCCGATTCGGTGTAGATGCTTTCGCCGCGACCAAGATGCACATCCAGTGATTGCATCACAGTGCCATGAATTCCATAACGCATTGTTTGCCTCCTGTTTTGAGAGAAAAAAATGTAACTGCTAAGTTATCTACCAAAAACTCTTTAACAAATCGTTGAAAAACCACAAAGAACACAAAGGCGCAAAGGCACGAAGGAAAAAATAAAGAAAACACTGCGTGCCTTCGTTATCCTTCGTGTCTTCGTGGCAAAAAGTGGTGATGAGACCTTAGTAGTTT
>WGCR01000558.1 GCA_015493675.1 Anaerolineae bacterium | reverse complement strand
ATTATAGACCATCCAGTCAAAATAATCAATCCCGGAGCCAACATAAAAATTTACGTCGTCACGGAGACTCCCACATCTCTCCAAACGCAGTACTCCGGTTCTGAACAGACTTTCAATGCGCTACAACACCGTTTTTTATGACCGTTCATCTTGCTATTTTCAGCCTTTGCGACTAAAATAAAAGGCTGTCGCGCTCAGACGCCAGTTGTCGCGCGTGAACAGTTTTTCCACTTACGTTACCGGCGCTTCGGAGCGCCTTTTTATTCATGTCCCCAGATTCCTTTGATTCGCAAAACACGGACGCCTCGACCTCCCTCGACGAGGAAGGCCGGGCGCGACCAGGCGCTATTCCGGAAAACGTCAGCGCTGATGTTGTTCACATCGAATATGGCGGCGCCCAATCGGTAGAGGCGAACACCATCACCATCAATCAGGGCGGCGCGCAGACAGCTCGGGCTGAACACATCCATGTAGAAAGCGGCGGCATTGGCCAAGCCAACGCCGATGACATCACGGTAGCCATGGGCGGCATTGGCATCGCCCAGGCCCGACGGGTCGATATCAAGGACAGCCAGGTTGGCGCCATCGCAGCAGATGTGGTTGATGCCAGCAATATCAAAACCGGCTTCCTCTTCGCCCATAAAATCAATGGCGACGTCCGTACCGTTGTATCCCAGAAAACAGCCGCCGTTTTGGGGCTTGCTGCAGGTCTTACGCTGGGGATTTTCACGCTGCTCTTTCGTCCCCGCAGATAACACACCACAAACGCAAATGCGTTTTTCATAACGATTTTTATCTTGCACTCAAATTACCCACTTTTGAAAATAGGGAGTTGATAGTCTCATGGATTATGTATTAAACGTTGAACCCCGGACGATAACCGGACGGCAAGTCAAACACGTCCGCGAAACCGGTTATGTCCCCGGCGTCATTTATGGTCAGGGCCAGGAAGCCCAGCCCATTCAGTTCCGGGAAATCGATCTCGTGCGCATCCTGCGCAGCGGCGGCTTCAGCCAGCTTATCAGTCTGGAAGGCCTGGAGAAAAAAACGGTCAATGCGTTGATCAAGGAAGTGCAGCGCCATCCGGTGCGCCGGTCCCTCCTGCATGTCGATTTCTATAAGGTGCAGATGGATGTCAAGATCCAGACTGATGTGCCGGTGCTGATGACAGGCGAATCGGAAGCCGTCAAAGGCGGTGCGGTCATTATTCACCACATGGACACCATTCCGGTGGAATGTCTGCCCGGAAACATCCCTGGCGAACTGGTTGCCGATATGAGCAAGCTGGAAACGCTGGCCGATGTGATCACCGTCGCGGATCTGCCCGTGCCTGAAAATGTCGAGGTCTTGGCGGAGCCCAACGCCCCGGTTATCAGCCTCACCATTTCCCGCAAGCTGGCGGAAGACGCCATTGAAGAGGAAGAATTGGAAGGCGAAGCAACGGAAGAAACAGAGGGAGCCGAGTAATCCCCGCTTTCCCTCCATCTTGCCCTAACAAACGGAACGGACAGGCGCACATCGACGCCTGTCCGTTTTTCTTTTTGCCACGTTTTCGGCCTCAGCGCTTGCGCCCGACCAGCCGTCGCACCAGCGATGCCAACAAGTCGATGGTTTCGGCATCGCCAGCAGCGACGTCCAGCGCCGACAACGCGGCCTCGGCATGGGATAATCCCTGCGCCATGGCATAGTCCCGGGCGTTGAGTTTATCCAGCAAGGCCAAAACCACGGGGACTTCATCAGCGGTCAGGGGCGCTTCACGCGTGTAAAAGGCCCGCAACCTTTCAGCAACAGGCCCGGATTGATCCAGCGCATAGAGCACCGGCAGGGTCTTCTTGCGGGTGATGATGTCGCCGGTGGCGGATTTACCGGTCAGGGCTTCTTCGCCCCAAATGCCCAGAATATCATCCTCGATCTGAAAACTGAGCCCCAGTTCATAGCCAAAGGCCCGATAGGCGTCCAATTTCTCGCTGCCAGCGATGAGCGCGCCCAGCAAGGCCGATGCGGACAGCAGCGCCGCAGTCTTGCCCGAGATCATCAGCAGGTATTCATCGAGCGTCACATCCGTGCGGCTTTCGAAGCTCATGTCGAGATACTGACCTTCGGTCAGGCGAATGCAGGTGTCGTCGAAAACCTGGAGAGCATTCAGCACGCGGGCGTCGGGGATGTTTATCGCCCGCAATCGCAGCATGGCCAAGTGGGCGATAACGAACATGGCGTCACCGGTATTGATAGCCTGAGCCTCGCCCGCCCATGACCAAACGGTGGGGCGATGACGTCGGGTAAGGCTGCGATCCTCGATGTCATCATGGATGAGTGAGAAATTGTGCAACAGTTCCACCGCGGCCGCAGCGGGCAGGGCTCGGACAGGGTTCGCCCCCGCCGCCTGGCAGGTCAGCAAAACCAACAGCGGGCGAATGCGCTTGCCCGCGGGCGAATGCTCAGGCGCTCCCTGCTGATTTTCCCACCCCATGTGATAGCGCATCATGCTGTACATGCCCCGCAAAACAGGAGGCTCGCCGCTGAGAAGCGTCCGCATTTCGGTCTCGATTTCGGGCAGCCATTGTCGGCTGAATTGTTCGAAAGTTGTCATCTCGGTTGACTTATAGTCCTTGTGAATTTCTATCGGAAAACCGCCATGAGCGGTCGCACATCGATCAGGATGAAAATTGGTAACTATACACCTACCCTTTCAAACCACAAAGACATGAAGACACAAAGACACGAAGGGAAAAATAGAAGGTTTTCTTCTTGTCTTCTTAAACCTTCGCGCCTTCGTGGCAAAGCGTTGTGTGGGATACCTGTATAGTTACGAAAATTGTTGGGTTTATGTCAGTGCAGGGGATAGCTCGAAAAAACCATCTTCCCACAAGAAGCGTCAGGGGCTGTCGATGACCAGACGGCCAGGTTCGCGCAAAGCCTGAAGATCACGGGCGCCGCTGACAAACATCGCCACCCGCAATTCTGTCGCCACCGCCTCAATTTCTGCAGCCACCGCCTCGACGCTATCGGCTGCGGCATGGAGAAAAGGCGCGGCCATGCCCGCCAGATCCGCGCCCAGAGCGAGGCTTTTCGCTACATCGATGCCGGTGCGAAGTCCGCCGCTGGCGAACAAAATCATCTCAGGCAAGGTCTCATTGACCAGTAGCAGCGATTCAGCGGTGGGAATGCCCCAATCGAAAAAGCTGCGGGCCAGGCGCTGCATCAGGGGATCATCGCTACGATGGCGCTCCACCTGGGACCAGGAAGTGCCGCCCCCGCCCGCCACGTCGATGGCTGCCACGCCCGCGTCCGCCAAAAGCTGCGCCGTCCGCGGCGAAATCCCCCATCCCACTTCCTTGGCAATAACCGGCACTGGCAGCGCCCGGCAAACCGCCTCGATCTTTTGCGCCAGCCCCGCCCAGTGCACATCACCGCCAATCTGAACAGCCTCCTGCAAGGGATTGAGATGAAGGATGAGCGCGTCAGCCTGGATCATCTCCACCGCCCGCAGGCAATCCTCGGCTGAATAGCCTTTGTTCAACTGCACGGCGCCCAAATTGGCGAACAGCAGGATGTGAGGAGCCACGCGGCGCACCTGGAAGGAGCGGGTCTGATGGGGGGACTCAAGGGCCACCCGCTGAGATCCCACGCCCATGGCGATGCCTGCAGCCTCGGCGGCCTCGGCCAATCGCAAATTGATACGCTCCGCCTCCGTTGTTCCGCCAGTCATGGAAGAAATAAGCAACGGCGCCTGCAAGCGCTTGCCAAACAGCGAAACTTCCGTCGACACCGCATCCAAATCCAGCTCCGGCAGCGCCTGGTGCATAAATCGGAAGCGCTCAAATCCAGTTGTGAGATTGGGAAAAGAAACATCTTCTTCGAGATTGATGCGAAGATGATCCGCCTTGCGTTGAGTGTGTCGTGCGGGCATGAGATTCCTCCTGTCGCAAGTGTAAAGGGGCGTCAAAGTCCTGTCAAATCATCAGCGCTCGTTCGCCCGTGGGGTGTGTTTCAAAATTGGGGCGTTGTACGCCGTACGCCCCGGAGGTGAACTTTGGCCTCGTCAAATCGAAAATTCACATCATCTGCCGTGGGATTCGCCGCTGATAACGTGTATGCGGCGGATTTCCGCGGATTTTTCGGATTGAAAACGGATTTTTTCTGCGAAAATCCGCGATGATCCGATTTTTCAGCGTCATCCGCGGCGAATCGAAAGGCGAATGATATGAAGATGGCTATAATTTGGCAAGAAGTTCATAACAGGTTCTAGGA
>WGCR01000557.1 GCA_015493675.1 Anaerolineae bacterium | reverse complement strand
CGAGGTTTGGAGAGGAATTTCTCTGTGAACTGCTACTATTTTCTCCGTGTCCTTCGTGTCTCCGTGGTGAAATAACCCTTTTTCAGTGGAGCCAAGAATAGAAACGGTTCAATCGAACTATGGCTGTATCGGCGTTAGCAGAAAGCCATCACGTCACAGAATAAGTTTAGTTGATTCGCAACAAAAAATCAATAGTCTAAGTAAAAATTACAAATAATCAGAATAAGTAAATATGCAAACATAAAATACAAAAGAATTTTCACATCAAATAATGCGAAGACGCCTCCGGCAAAAGGATAGTATGCGATTCGTGAAACTTCGCGCCTTTCGTGGCCCTCCGGCGGAGGGCGTAACCCGTTATCCGATTTTTCTGTCCCCCTCCCCTATCCTCTCGGCACGCGATTTGCCGTCCCGACTTTGCGCGCCCTCCCCATGCCGTACAGCCTGCGGGCGCCAGTCCTATGAAAAGCGGTCGATCAATCGTTCCAGCGCATCGAAGCCTCGCTCCAGAGTAGGCATATCGGGCCCGAAGCTGATGCGGGCGTAGTGGCGATAGCGGGCAATGGCGCGGCGGCGGTCGGGATTGACATCGAAAAACCGGCCCGGCACAGTGATCACCTTCTCCTTCAGTCCTTCCTTGAAGAAGTTGAGCCCATCATCAAGCGGCGCGGGAAGCCGCGAGAGGTTGGCCCAGACATAAAACGCTCCCGCAGGCTCCGCCTCAATCTCGACCCCCAGGGCTCGCAAGCGCTCCATCGCATAAGCGCGCTTCTGGAAAAAATGCCTCTGAATGGCCTCGGTCTCCCGGTAGACGAACTCGGGCTCCAACAAATCCAGCGTCGAGGCCTGGAAGGGGTGATTGGGGCCGCCATCCAGAAAAGAACCGGCGCTGGCGATGGCGTTGATCACATCCTTGGGGGCCAGCGTCCAGCTCAAACGCCAGCCGGGGTAACGCCAGTTCTTGGTGAGTCCATCCACGATAATCACCGGATCGGCGTTGACATCCTCGACATAGCGGGCGGCAGAGACGATCTTGGGCGGATGGCCATTCGGCAGGCCGGTGTAAATATAATGGGAGTAGAACTCGTCGATAATGAGCGAACAATGCAAATCCCTGGACATCTGCACCCAGCGTCGCAGCCGTTCCCCTTCAACCAGTTGTCCGGTGGGATTGCAGGGATTGCTAACCAGCAACGCCTTGAGCCCGCGTCCCAAAATCTCGCGTTTGAGCATGGCCAGCGGCGCCTGATAGCCCTCATCCGGGTCCAGCAAGATGGGAATGGGAATGAAGGCCTTGAACACCGAGAGCAGTTCCTCGTAGGCGGTGTAATCGGGCAGGAAATGCCCCATGTTGATATTGCCCAGGGCGGCGGCGATGCGGGTCAGCGCCGCCCGCCCGCCTCCGGCGATGCTCACGTTCTCCCAGGTGTATTGGCTGGCATGGCCCTGGCGAAAGAGCTGATTGTAGAGATCCGCCACCTTCTGCCGCAGCGCCATCTCACCGGTGACAGGCCCGTATTCCTGCGCCGCGGGATCAATGCGGATGCTCTCGATGCGGGGCGGCGCGCCGGGAATGGCCCCGGTCTCGGGCATGCCCTGGCCCAGATTAGCCCAGGCGGGATCGCCGGGCGCGTAGCCCTCGCGGCGGGCGCGATGCATCACATAAATGACGCCGGTGCGGGGCACGCGGCGAAAGCCGGGGATAGAGGCTGTGCTGGAATCGGATGGGGTCATGACGGGCAACGTGTAGGGGGATCATAAAGATTGATGGAAGCAACACGCAATGATAACAAGAAGCGCCAGAAGTTCAAAATATCTGGCAAGTAGGCAAGTTTCCTTTCGTCATGATATGATATGACATCTGTAATGTTCGCAGAAGGCTCATTATGTCCGATTACAATGAAATCCACCGGTTTCTGAGCGAACGAGACCACGCTTTCACGGCCATCCACTGCCGGGCGGTGGCGGAGCAGGCCCGGACGTTGGCGCTGCGTTTCGGCGCCGACGCGGACAGGGCGTATCTGGCGGGCCTGCTGCACGACATCAGCGCGGTCATCCCCAACGATGAGCGGTTAGACAAGGCCCGGGCATGGGGAATCGACATCCTGCCCGAAGAACGAATAGCGCCCATGATCCTGCACCAGAAGCTCTCCGCAATCATGGCGCAGCGTCAATTCGGCGTGGAGGATGCGGGCGTGCTCAGTGCGATTGGTTGCCACACCACCCTCAAACCGGACGCCTCCCCGCTGGATAAAGTGGTGTTCGTGGCCGACAAAATCGCCAGGGATCAGCCGGGAACGCCTCCCTGGCGTGATGATCTGGTCCGGGCGCTGGACATCTCCCTGGATGCGTCAGCGCTGGCGTATCTTGATTATTTATGGGAGCGACGGGAGCAGCTTTTGGTCGTCCATCCCTGGTTCGTGGCCGCCCGGGCGCAGATTCAGAGGCATCTACGAGTGAACAGTTAGCAGTAAGCAGTGGCTGGATTGAGACGAGCATGTTCGATATGGGATGAATATGCTGTAAAACCCACACAGGTTGATTGACGAGGTAAATGATGGAAAGTACCGCAAAGTTGTATGTAGAACAGTTTTGTCCATTATGCAAGACAGGCACAATGGGGTTCAGATTTTGTGACGGAGAGAACCGTGTGATCCTGATGTGCGATGAATGTGATTCGGTATGGGAATCACCAGATAATATTTGTATTGACAATGCGATATTTCTTGATCCATCCCAATTTTGTATTCCCGGAACCAACTGCTGCCTGATGCAATCGAGGTGGGCAACGATGGAAGAAATCAATAACCAGGGTTGGAGCACCAACATCTATACTGACTCTACGCGTGAACATCCACGATAGAAAAACATCATGACTGACGGGAAAGAGTAAAGATGTCTGTTCTCAACCCTACCGCCCCACAGCCGACCGGCGCGGGCGATGAGGAGGATGAGCGTTCCCAGGCCCGCGAAGCGTTCGTCTTTCGTCTGCCCCCGCACGTAGCGGAATAGACCTCCGGGAGGTGGGTGCAAAGGCCGTGGAGAAAATGTTCATTCTTGCCTGGCGAAAAGATGGCAGGCAGCCAGAAAGCGATCCCCCACCTCCCGGAGGTCGTAACCCAATACAACGCTCACGCCCGCGCGGCCACATCATGCGCGGCGCGGGCGATGAAGGGGATGAGCGCGCCCAGGCCCGCGAAGCGCGCATCTTTCGTCTGCCCCCGCACGTAGCGGATGTAGATCTGGGCGGCGATGACGGCCAGCCGGAACAGCCCCAGCGCATGGTAGAAATGCACATCCGACACATCCCGGCCCGAGATCTCGGCGTAGCGCTGCACCAGTTGCGCCCGGGTCCAAAAACGGGCGTCGCCCACCGGCATCTGGGCGATGGCCTGCATAGTGGGCGGATCGTCGGGTTCGGTCCAATAAGTGAGCAACGCGCCCAGGTCGGAGAAGGGATCGCCCAGGGTGCACATGTCCCAATCGAACACCGCCACGATGCGGCCCGGATCGGCGGGCGCGAACATCACGTTGTCCAACTTGTAATCATTGTGCACCAGGGTGGGCAGGGGTGAGGCGGGCTGATTGGCCTTGAGCCAGGCGTACACCTCATCCATGATGGGCAGGTCCTCGGTTTTGGCCGCATGCCAGCGCTTGTTCCAGCCTTCGATCTGGCGGGGGATGAAGCCCTGGGGCCGCCCGAGGTCGCCCAATCCCAGCGCCTCGAAGTCTACGGCGTGGAACTCGGCCAAGGTCTCAATCAGGGCCCGGCTCATGCGCTGGGGCGCATCGGGGATGCCCGCGAACTCAGGCGGGATGGATTTGCGCACGACCACGCCCTGCCGCCGCTCCACGATGATGAACGGCCCGCCGATGATACTTTCATCCTGGCAGAATAGCCACGCCCGCGGCGCTTTGGGAAAGGCCCGATGCAACACCGACAGCACTTTGTACTCCCGGCTCATGTCATGGGCGTGCTTGGCCACCGGGCCCAGGGGCGGACGCCGCAGCACGTATTGCTGCTCGCCGAAATCCAGCAGATAGGTGAGATTGGCCACGCCGCCGGTGAATTGGCGCACGGTCAGGGGGCTGTCTGCGCCGGGGAGCTTGTCCTTGAGCCAGGCTTGCAAGCGGGCCTG
This sequence comes from Anaerolineae bacterium, assembly GCA_015493675.1. GTDB lineage: Bacteria > Chloroflexota > Anaerolineae > J102 > J102 > M2005. The sequence goes on along the minus strand of WGCR01000557.1, from coordinate 10,027 downwards.
GTCGAAGCGCTCGTCCGGGCGAATTGGGGATGCGTCAGTTGGCATGAGGAGTAAGAAATCAACGGTTGAAGGATGAACATCCCCCAAAAAATTCATTATCGGATATCAAGGGGAAATCAATACGATTGGACATTGGTACAGTTGCGGTTATAATCTTAGCAGCATACAGCTTGTAAAGTTAACGAATTGATCAATCCCCCCAAACAATAATTGAGGAAGCATAAGTCAACCAAGTATTGGAGTAAAACGCATGTCCAAAAACAAATGCGGATGGACGAAATTTCTGGTCTGGACGGTTGGGATTGCTGCTGTTTCTCTCACCATTTTATCTTTGCTGGTGAGTTTCGATACGGAACAATGGCGGTACAAACTCATATCTTTTGTCGCTCCGATTGTCATGATCTACGCTCTTCCATTGGCTCTTTTTCTGTGTCTTGGGAAATCCAAACGCTCCTTACTCTGGGCATCTGTTGTTGGCCTAGCCTTCGGTTTTCTTGCCGGATACGCCATGATGAAATTGCCAAGCTACGGATGGGAGCAGCTTTCCTCGCCGCCAAATGCTGTTTCAGAGCTGATAGGAGTTGATACAGAAGGAGGTAGTTATTATGGCACGCTCTATGTAAGGTCAGACGATGGGCAGATTTGGGCACTTGATAATCGCGACTGGCAACCTGTTGAAACAACTGCAAACGAAATAGTGGAACGAATCAAGAACCAACAACGCATTCAGAGAATGACGCGGGTAGTTCGCCCTTGGCCGCCAGCAACGGTCATTGATTCAGCTCAAGCCCGTTTTCCTCGAATAGAACAAATCGTTCAAGTTTACTATATTATGACTGATGATGGGAATATCTGGTTTTGGGAAAAAATCTATGGATGGGAGTTCTTTTTTTATCTTCTAACTGCGATCGTAGGTGGAGGGTTAGCAATGGCTGCGACTTGGCTGTTCGACCTCATCAAATGGTTAAGCTAATCCCCAAATGTTTACAGCCCCTTTTCATACTCACGCAAAATGCGGCGGGCGACGACCATCTTGTGCACTTCGTCGGCGCCGTCATAGATGCGGGCGGCCCGCTCGTGTCCGTACCAGTAAGCCAGGGGCGTGTAATCGGTGACGCCCAGGCCGCCATGCACCTGAATCGCCCGATCCAGCATCCGCTGCAGCATGTTGGCCACGTAGAACTTGATCTCGGAGATCTCGTTCCGCGCGGCGTAGGGGCCCTGCTCATCGATGCGGGCGGCCGTGTCCAGCACAAGCAGGCGGGCGGCGTCGATTTCGGCCCGACTTTCGGCAATCCAGGCTTTGATGATCTGCTGGTGCGAGAGGGGATTGCCGGGGGACAGTTCGCGCCTCACAGCGTAGCTGCACATGAGATCGAAGGCCCGCTCCGCAATGCCGATCCAGCGCATGGTGTGATGAATGCGGCCCGGGCCCAGACGCTCCTGGGCCAGGATGAAGCCCTCGCCCTCCTCGCCGATGAGGTTGCTGACGGGCACGCGGGCGTCGATGAAGCGCACCTCGCCGTGGGTGAAATAACCCTCGCCCACATGCCCGGCCACGGGCGTGTTCGCTTCCAGCACGAAGCCGGGGTTATCGGTAGGCACGATGATCATGCTGGCCCGGCGATGCTTGGGGGCGCTGGCATCGGTGACGGCCATGACCACGGTGAAGGCTGCGCCATCGGCCGAGGTGGAAAACCACTTGTGGCCGTTGATGACGTACTCGTCACCATCCCGCACTGCGGTCGTGTCCATCCACACCGGATTCGAGCCCGCGTGCTCCGGCTCGGTCATGGAAAAACAGCTACGGATGTCGCCCGCAATCAGGGGCTTGAGCCATCGCTCTTTTTGCTCATCGCTGCCGTGAGCTAGCAGCAGCTCCATGTTGCCGATGTCGGGCGCGGCGCTGTTGAAGACGTAATGCCCAAACACCGAACATCCCAGCGCCTCACTGATGTGGGCGAACTCGGTCAGCGACAGGCCCAGGCCGCCATATTCCTTGGGCATGTGCGGGGCCCACAGGCCCATCTCTTTCACCATCTGGCGCTTGGGCTCCAGCGCCGCTTCCGCACCTTTGAACCCGCGCGGGATGTAAATCCGCTCCAGGGGATAGAGCTCCTTACGGATGAACTCGCGAATCACCTGCACCATTTCGGCAATATGTTCAGGGGGAGAATAAAGCATAATGACCTCGTCTTTTATTGAAAAACTAATTGGTAACTATACAGGTATCCCACACAACGCTTTGCCACGAAGGCGCGAAGGTTTAAGAAGATACGAAGAAAACCTTCTATTTTTCCCTTCGTGTCTTTGTGGTTTTTGCCTCGTTATGAAAGGGTAGGTGTATAGTTACGCTGATTGTAACTGAAGTAACATTTTGATGCACCCAAGTCTAATACAATCCACGCGAGAATGACAACAAAGTGCGGAATTACCGCTCCTTCGGGCATCTTTTTGTAACGCCCGTGCATCTAATGAGAAGAAACCTCAAAATCACTCATCCTCAACCATGAGATAATCCAATGACGCGAAAAAAAGCCCTTTTGCTTCTGACCTTTATCCTTTTGCTGACTTTGACAGCCTGCGACGGGCAGCCTGACGTCTCCATCCCAAACGACGGCAAACTCAAAGTCGTCGCCACCACCTCCATCATCGGTGACGTGGTCGCAAACATCGGCGATGATCTCATCGATCTGACAGTGCTGATGCCCGCGGGCGCAGATCCCCACAGCTTCGAGCCCAGCCCCCAGCAAATCGCTGCTCTTTCCGATGCCGACATCGTCTTTGTCAATGGCTTCGATCTGGAGGAGACTCTGATGCCCGTGCTGGACAGCGCCACCACGCCCGACAAGATCGTTGAAGTCTCCCAGGGCGTCGATCCCATCCTCTTCGCAGGGAAAGACGCTGATGCCGGGAATCACAGCCAGCGCTACGATCCCCACGTGTGGATGGACCCCAATAACGTCATCATCTGGACGCAAAACATCGAAGATGCGCTGAGCAAGGCCGATCCCGACCACGCAGACGCCTTTCATCACAATGCAGAAGATTACCGGAATCAATTGCAGGCGCTGGATGAGTGGATTCAGGCCCAAATCTCGCCGCTGCTGCCCCTGAAGGTGGTGACCGATCACAAGGTCTTTGGTTATTTCGCCCGGCATTATGGCATCGAACAGGTGGGCGCCATCATTCCCAGCTACAGCGCCATGGCCCAGCCCTCGGCCCAGGAGATTGCGCAACTGGAGGACGCCATCAAACAACTGGGGGTGAAGGCGATTCTGGTGGGAAACACAGTGAATCCAAGTCTGGCCAAACGCGTGGCCGAGGATACGGGCGTGCAACTCATCCCCATCTACACCGGCTCCCTCAGCGCCCCGGACGGGCCTGCCTCGACCTACCTGGACTTCATGCGCTACAATGTGAACGCCATCGTCGAGGCGGCAAAAAAATAAGACACTGGATGCAGAATTGAGATTGAGTTAATTGTCTGGCCGTGTTAAAATCAGGATGAAGAATGCTCCTCCGCCAATCATTTTGAAGGAAGCGTGCGTATGCCGGAAGTAGTTGCCCGACCGATCCTCGGCGACAGCCGTGAAGCACTCAAGACACTGCCAGACAATTCTATCGACCTCATCATCACGTCACCGCCCTACGCGGATCAGCGAAAAAACACTTATGGCGGCATCCATCCAGATAATTACGTCGAATGGTTCCTGCCCATCAGCGCGGAATTGCTGCGGGTGCTGAAGCCCACCGGCACATTTATCTTGAACATCAAAGAGCGCGTTTTGAAAGGGGAGCGCCACACTTACGTCATTGAGCTTATCCTGGCCATGCGCAAGCAGGGCTGGCTGTGGACCGAGGAATTTTGCTGGCATAAGAAAAATTCCTATCCTGGGAAATGGCCCAATCGTTTTCGAGATTCATGGGAGCGGCTTCTGCAATTCAACAAGCAGCGCCAGTTCAACATGTATCAGGAAGCAGTCATGGTTCCGGTGGGCGATTGGTCCAAAAAACGGCTGCAAAATCTGAGCACCACCGATCAACGTCGAGATGAATCGAGGGTTGGCAGCGGATTTGGGAAACGCGTCGCCAATTGGGTGGGGCGTGAGCTGGTTTATCCCACTAATGTGCTGCACATGGCGACTGTGACGAAAAACAAGAATCATAGCGCCGCTTTCCCGGAATCGTTGCCCGAGTGGTTTATCAAGCTTTTCACAAAAGAAGGAGATTGGGTGCTTGATCCATTCATGGGCTCGGGCACGACGCTGCGCGTCGCCTATCGGATGCGGCGCAATTCCATCGGCATCGACATCATGGACGATTATTATCAGATGGTCAAAGAGACCCTCGAAAACGAACGCCCGGCGCAGTGGATGAATTCTGTGTCGATGGCTTGATTGGCTGGGAAAAGTTAGTGGTATTCAATTCAGCAGCCAAGAAAAAGTGACATTTCTCCTCTCCTTTTACCAAACCCGCGAGCTGCTGGCGGCCCGAGACGCGGGCCTGCCCGAGCTCGACGTCTCCCTCGACCTGGGCCTGAGCCTCGCCCGCGCCCGCCTCACGCCCGAGCGCGTGATGTTGCCCGCGGGCCTGAGCCTGACCTGGGAGGATGTGGCGCATATCCACGGCAACGAGCAGGCGGTCTTTGCCATCACCGAGGCCGGGGTGGAGAAGGTGCAGGTGTTCTCAGAGACCTTCGGGCGGCTCTACTCGCTGATGCCCACCCAGGGCGCGCCCACCATGCTCATCTCAGGCATCCCCATGCACCGCATCAAGAACACCGATCCCATGGCCGACACCCGCAGCAAAATCAAAGCGGCTGCGCCCAAAGGACGGGTGCTGGACACCTGCACGGGCCTGGGTTACACAGCGGGCCTGGCCGCCAAACGGGCCGACGAGGTGATCACCATCGAGCTGGACCCGGCGGTGATCGAGATCTGCCGCATCAATCCCTGGTCCCGGGCGCTGTTCGAAAGCCCCAACATCACCCAACTCATCGGCGACAGCTTCGATTACATCTTCGATTTCGAGGACGCATCCTTCGACCGCATTATCCACGATCCGCCCATGTTCAATCTGGCCGGGCATCTTTACAGCACGGAATACTATCGAGAGCTGCACCGGGTGCTGAAGCGGGGCGGGCGGCTGTTCCACTACATCGGCGATCTGCGCAGCAAATCGGGGCGCAATGTGGCCCGCTCGGCGGCCCGTCGCCTTCAGGAAGCGGGCTTCAAGGTGGTCAAACGCCGCCCCGAGGCCTTTGGGCTGCTGGCGTTCAGATAGCAGCCCGGCCCACTTGCCGCCAAGCTGTTTTTGCCGGGAGTGTTCATCCCGGGGGCGTAATCCGCCTTCAACCGGGCGACGCTTGCGTCTCGAATAATCTCCATAGTTCGTTGATTTTAGCATGGCTGGGGTAAAATGCCAGTATGCAGTTAGCAGTGATCAGTAAACAGTAAGGCAGTAAGCAGTAAGCAGTAAGCAGTAAGCAGTAAGGCAGTAAACAGTAAGGCAGTAAGCAGTAGGCAGTAAGCAGTAAGCAGTTTGTCACTGTCATTCACTTTCTTTTCATCATGCGCCGAATTCTTATTTTTCTCCTCCCGCTTCTCCTGATGGTTGGACTCATCCTGGCCGCGTGCGGCAGCTTCGCCACGCCCCTGCCGCCGCTGGATGGAACCGAGCCCGCACCGCCCATCTCGCTGCCCACGCCCGATGGCGACATGATCGCGCTCGATGGCTATCCGGGCCAGGTGGTGTTCGTCAACTTCTGGGGCACTTATTGCCCGCCCTGCGTGGCCGAACTGCCCGAGCTGCAAGAAGTTTATGACAAGCTAAAGAACGGGGGTTTTGTCATCATCGGCCTGAATGCAGAAGAAAAGCCGGAGAAAGTCAAGGCTTTCGTGACCGAAAATGGCATCACCTTCCCCATCATCATCTCCGACGACGCCACGGTCAACGCCATCTTCGGCCTCAAGCACATGCCCACCACCTGGTTCATCGATAAAAACGGCATCCTGCGCGGCAAAATCGAAGGTCAGATGAGCAAAGACATGGCCCTGAAAATCGCACACAAACTGCTGGAAGAGTAATTTGGGTATTGGGTACCAGGTATTGGGTATTGGGGATTTGGCGTTCGTTGTCAATATCCAGTACCCAATACCCAATATCCAACCAAAATCTCCCATCAAATCGCCTTCATTTCTCTCCAACTTCATCAAACTCATTTCACCGAATCTCATGCCCGAATTCCCACCCGTCGAAGAACAACTTGCCATCCTCATGCGCGGCGTCGATTTTGGCGACGCCCAGACCTACAAAAACATGGAAGCGGAGCTGCGCCAGCGGCTGGAAGAGAGCCGCAAGAGCGGACGCCCGCTGCGCGTCTACTGCGGCTACGATCCCACCTCGCCCGACCTGCACCTGGGCCACACGGTGACCATGCGCAAACTGCGCCAGTTCCAGGACCTGGGCCATCTGGCCATCTTCCTCATCGGCACCTTCACGGGCATTGTGGGCGATCCCAGCGACAAGGACAGCGCCCGGCCCCAACAGACCCTGGAAGAGGCCATGGAAAAAGCCCAGACCTACATCCAGCAGGCGTTCAAAGTGCTGGACGAGGAGAAAACCGAGGTGCGCTACAATCACGAATGGCTGAGCAAACTCACCTTCCAGGATGTCATTGGCCTAGCCAGCAACTTCACCGTGCAGCAGTTCCTGGCCCGAGACAACTTCTCCAAACGCTACGCGTCGGGCGCCCCCATCTGGCTGCACGAATTCTTCTATGCGCTGATGCAGGGCTATGACGCGGTGGCGCTGAAAACCGACGTCCAGCTCGGCGGCACCGACCAGCTCTTCAACCTGATGGCCGGGCGCAAGCTGATGGAATCCTTTGGCCTGCGCCCGCAGATCGCGCTGACCATGCCCATTTTGGTGGGCACCGACGGCGTCGAGCGCATGAGCAAGAGCACGGGCAACACCATCGGCATCACCGAGCCGCCCGAGCAGATGTACGGCAAGGTCATGTCCATTCCCGATAGCGCCATGCGCAACTATGCGGAGCTGGTCACCCGCTGGCATCCTGAGGAGATCGACCGCCTTTTTGCGGAGCTGGAGGCGGGCAAGCTGCATCCCCGCGACCTGAAGATGATGCTGGCCCGGGAGATCGTCAGCATCTTCCACTCGCCCGCAGACGCGCAGCGAGCCGAAGCCTACTTCATCCGCACCATCCAGAAGAAAGAACTGCCCGAAGACATGCCCGAGCTGATGGTGGGGCCCGACGACACGGTGGCGGACTTGCTGGTGCGCGCGGGCTTTGCCAAAAGCAAGGGCGAAGCCAAGCGCGATATCAAGGGCCGCGGCGTGCGCCTGAATGGCGAAGTGGTCAACGATTTCAGTCTGCATCCCCAGCCGGGCCCCGAGGGCATGGTGCTGCAAAAAGGCAAACGTCGTTTCGTTCGCCTCATTCCCTAACCCGGATAAGCGGAACCAAAAAAGCTGATCTCACGCAAAGTCGCCAAGACGCCAAGTTTTTTCTTTGGATCTTTTTTCCTTTGCGGCTCTGCGACTTTGCGTGAGATTTCCTTTTATCCAGTATGATTATCCTGCACGCGCCCTGCCTGGTTCAGGCCCGCCGCCCAAAGCTGCTGCGGGCCATGCGCGCGGTGGGGGAAGCGCTGGGCTGGGAGCAGACCGTTCCCCGGGGGCAAACCTGCTGCGGACTGCCCGCGTGGGAGGCGGGCTTCGAGGATGCGGCGCGAGACGCAGCTCGGCGCACGGTGCAGCTTTTCCGCGAAGCGGATGCCGTGCTCACGCCCTCGGCAGCGTGCCTGATCATGCTCACCCGACGCATCCCCGAGCTGCTGGCGGATGATGCGGAGGCGGGCGGCGCACAGGCTCTGGCCAGCAAAACCCGCCTGTGGTGTGATGCGGTGGCGGAGGAACGGGACATTTTGCTGCCCAAACTGCGATTCTCGGGCCGGGCGCTGCTGCTGGATTCTTGCTCGCGCGGGTTTAGCGACGATTTTCGGGAGATGATCGCGGCCATCCCGGGCCTGACCCTGGTGGAAAGCCTGAGCGATTGTTGCAGCTTCAGCCACGATCTCAGCCGCCGCCATCCCGATATCGCCCGGGCCATTGCCGAGAACAAGGCTGCGTTGTTGCGCCGCCGCCGGTTGGATGCCATTCTCACCAATGAGCCGGGATGTTTATTGCAATTGCAGCCTTTCTGCAAGAACAAACCGGGCCCGGGCCTGCTGCACCCGGCCGAATTTCTGGCGAATGCCTTTTCAAGATAGCGTTAGCACACCTCATCCAGACACAAAAAGCGCCGAGCTCGCAAGCCCGGCGCTTTTTCTTAGGCGGAGAAAAGTGCAACGCACCATCGACGGCGTCTGCCCGGTGAACAGCCTCGCCAGAATTGAACGAGGTTGCCGCCGGCAAAGGCCCGTTTCAAGTGCGTCGCACGCGTTGATTTACTGGTTGTTGAATCCGGCCTCCTGAACGCAGGTGTCAGCCGATTCCTGCATGGCCTTGGCCGCATCTGCGGGCGTGCTCTGGTCGGCCATCACAGCTTCCAGGTTCGGGCGCATTGCGTCCCAGGCGCAGCGCATTTGTGGAGCCGCGGGCATGCCGCGACCGTGGGAGAGCTACTCCATGCTGCCAGCCAGGATGGGATCATCCTTGATGGCCTGAGCGGTCTCGGCCACGTTCTGGGAGGAGGGCAGTCGTTTGAACTTGGTCAGCCATTGCTCCTGCACCGCGTCGCTGGTCATGTAGCGGATGAACGCCTTGACAGCTTCCAATTGATCGCCCTCGACCTGGTTGGAGACCATCCAGTATTTGCCGGAGGTCATGGGGCTGGGCCACAGGCCCGTCTGGCTGACCTTGGGCATGGCGGTCACGCCGAAATCGAAGGGCAACTTGTTCTCGCCCTCGACATAGCCGCCCAACGCCCAGTCGCCATTGATGAAGTAGGCAGCCTTGCCTTCCTTGAACATGCTCTCAGCAGTGCCGTAATCGGCCTCCTCGGGCACGACCTTGTCCTTGAACTTCAGGTCATGCACGAATTGCAGAGCATTGACCATAGCGTCCGTGCCCAGGGTGGGATTGTCGTTCTCATCCAGAGGCCAGCCGCCAAAGCCGCCCAGCCACGGGGCCAGCCAGAAGGGCTCGTTCAGATTGTAGGCCAGGCCATAGACATCGCCGGTGGTCAGACCCTTCATCTGCTCGATCCAGGCGTCGGTGTTGTCGGGCACGCTGTCCACCATCTCTTTGTTGTAGAGCAGCATCAGATGGTTGCCGTAGTTGTCGGGCACGCCCCACAGCTTGCCGCCCACCATCGCAGGCTGCAAAGAGCCGTCGAAGAAACGGCCCAGGAAGGCGTCGTCGAACAGCTCGTCGGCCGGGGTGATGATGTCCAAAGCGCTGAACGGGCCCGCGAAGTCGTTGGGCACCCGCACCAGTTGCGGGGCCTCGCCCGCCAAGCTCGCCACCTGGAACTGATCGCGCAGGTCTTCGTTGGCGTAGTGCACCCGCTCCACGGTGATGTTGGGGCACTGCTCGTTGAAGCCCTTGAGCAGATCATCCAGGAAGACGTCCACATCATCCCCTTCCTGCTCCCAGTAGGTGATGGAAGCGGTGAGGTTGGGATCGCAGATAGGCGCGACAGCCTCTTCCTTCTTCTCAGCCGGAGCCGTGCTCTCGAAGCCCGACTCCTTCACGCATTGATCTGCGGATTCCTGCATGGCCTTGGCTGCATCCGCGGGCGTGCTTTGATCGGCCATCACGGCTTCCAGATTCGGGCGCATCGCGTCCCAGGCGCAGCGCATCTGCGGGGCCGCAGGCATGCCGCGGCCGTGGGAGAGCTGTTCCATGCTGCCAGCCAGGATGGGATCATCCTTGATGGCCTTGGCTGTCTCGGCCACGTTCTTGGAGGAGGGCAACCGCTTGAACTCGGTCAGCCACTGGTTCTGCACGTCGTCGCTGGTCATGAATTCGATGAGCTTCTTGACTGCGTCCATCTCGGGGG
>WGCR01000556.1 GCA_015493675.1 Anaerolineae bacterium | reverse complement strand
ACCACTGCTGTTATATGCCCGTCTTGCGGCTCTCATTGGCCTATTGTTGACGGCATTATTGATTTTCGTTATCCCAGACCGGAATCGGACTGAATCCGCCGGTTGATTCGTTTCACGTGAAACGAGCAGGTAACCAAATAACCCGATTTGTAATCCTATAGTAAACAAGCAGAGCCTTTTGCATCGCAGCCAGCATCGATGCCGCTCCGGGAGGTCGTCTGTGACAAAGAAAGAAAAAGATATGAAAGCACGCATTCAAGAAGAATTACAAAACGAAATAAAGGAAAAGGCCAAAATCGAGTCATTCGATGATGGCTCTATTGAAGAAAAGGAGACAGTGGAAGAATCGACTGTCTTGTTAGAGCCTGGGGAAACGCCGGTGGCATACCTGTTGAGAACCGGAAAGGACAGCGGGTCTGTAACCTATGATGAGATTCTTCAGGTCATTCCTGAGATTGAATCCAATATGGAGCTCCTCGAAGACACCTTTTTGACTCTCTTTGATCACGGCATCGAGGTTCGTGATATGAAAGAAGGTGAAGAGGGGGCGGATGAGTTTGTAGAAGCTGACGATACGGAAGAAGAATCATCTGATAAAAAACGGCCTCAAAAAACCGGCGCTGCGGCAGCTCAGCAGAATATCGATCTCAGTCAGATAGAGATGGATGATTCGATTAGTTTGTATCTCAAGGAAATCGGTCGGGTTCCCCTGCTGACGGCTAGCGAAGAGGTTGAGCTCGCCAAGCGTATGGAACGTGGAGAGTTGGCCGGTATTCGTCTCGGTGAAGGTGTCGAAGATCCCATCGAAAAAGAGTACCTGCTGTGGGTTGTTCGTGACGGCGAGCGCGCACAGGAACACCTTATAAAGGCCAATTCTCGGTTGGTTGTCAGTGTCGCCAAGAAGTATGTTGGCCGTGGCGTCCCTTTCCTTGATCTCATTCAGGAAGGAAATATAGGTTTGATTCGGGCTGTCAATAAATTTGATTATCGCCGCGGCTATAAATTCAGCACCTACGCCACCTGGTGGATTCGCCAGGCGGTGACCCGGGCGATTGCCGATCAGGGACGCACTATCCGCGTGCCCGTGCACATGTATGAGCAGATTAACCGTCTCACCCGTACCAGTCGTCAGTTGGTGCAGGAGCTGGGGCGGGAGCCCACCACAGAGGAGATTGCCGAGGCGTTGGGCGTTTCTCCCAAGAAGGTTGAGCAGGTCATTCGTGTCAGCCAGCGCCCGCTTTCTCTGGAGATGCCTGTTGGCGAGGAAGAGGATAGCTATCTGGGCGATTTTATCCCTGATGAAGATGCCCAATCGCCCACAGATGAAGCGTCTCGGCAATTGTTGAGAGAGGTGATTGATGAGATTTTTGCATCCCTGTCTCCGCGCGAGGTGAGGATTTTACAACTGCGTTTCGGCCTGGTTGATGGCTATAACTACACGCTCGAAGAGGTTGGGCGCAAGTTTGGCGTCACCCGCGAGCGTATTCGCCAGATCGAAGCCCAGGCTCTGGGCCGATTAAGACATCCCAGTCGCAGCAGAAAGCTGCGTGATTATCTCTCGTAACCCCCACTGAAAGGGAGGCTGTCATGTCCACAATCCTGAAATTTGTCGGAGGCGTTGCTTTGGGCGTTGCTTTTGGCGCAGGAGTCTATCTGCTAGCCACCAAAGAGAGCGAACAGGGCATTGTCCACGACATCAAGGAAAATATCAATAGAGCAATCGAGGAAGGAAAACGCTCGGCGGAAGAAAAGCGCCAGCAGTTGGAGCTAGAGCTTGGGTTTTCTGTTTCGTCCGACGCGCCCGAGTTGCCTGCTGTAGAGTCGCCCCCTCTAGCGTCTCCTCCTCAACCCCTGTCTTGATTTTGATACGATCAATATGAAAACAACGCCCCGGATTTGCGTCCGGGTCGTTGTTTTTGTTTTGTTGCAGCGTTTATGCCCATTTCACCAGGGCCGCCTCATAGCGGTTGTTCATATCTGGATGGACTGGAAGCACTCGAATGGCATAACCGAATTTGCCGTTTGTATCAAAACAAAGTTTTCCTGTATATTTGAGAACGCCCGTGGGTTGTGCGCTTTCTACGGTCATGGGGATAATTCGAATATCCTGTAATTCTTCCTCTTCCTCTGACCGCCACCCCCACACGATTTCAACTGCAACGTCTTCCTGTGAGATGGCGCCAAGGGAGACCTGGGCGTTCAGTTGAATGCATTCTCCCATGGACAGGCGTTCTATATCCAGGTGTTCAACAGAAATATGCACATGCCCCCAGTTGCGGTAAATTTGTTCCTTCCAATGCGCCAGGGCTTTAGCTGCAGCAAAGTCGTCTCCGGACATCTTCTTTCCTGCCTTAATCGCGGGCATGTATAGCTTACTCACGTAATCTTTGACCTGTCGGCTCATGGAAAATCGCGGGGCGCAGTATTTTATCGATGCTTTCATGCGCCTGACCCATTCATGGGGCGTGCCGGTGGTGTCACGGTTGGAAAAGAGCGGGATGATCTCTTTTTCCAGTGTGTTATAAAGTGATTGGGCGTCCGCTTCATCTTGCGTAGCTTCGTCCCGGTATTCACGTTCGTCACCGATGACCCAGCCGTCTTCCCCGTTGTAGCCCTCCACCCACCATCCGTCAAGTACAGAGAAGTTGGGGACGGCATTGAGGGCGGCTTTTTCGCCGCTGGTGCCGCTGGCTTCATTGGGACGACGGGGAGTGTTCAACCATAAATCAACGCTTTGCACCAGGTGGCGGGCGATGTTGATGTCATAATTTTCAATGAATATAACCTTGCCCAGGAAGTCCGGCTCCTTGGAAAGTTGATGAATTTGTTTGATGAGCGCTTTTCCTGGTTCATCCGCAGGATGCGCTTTGCCAGAAAAAACGATCTGCACCGGACAATCAGAATCGTTCAATATCCGTTTGATCCGTTCCATGTCATGAAAGATCAGATTCGCCCGCTTGTATGTCGCAAACCGTCGGGCAAAGCCTATGGTCAGGGCGTCCGGATCAAAAAGCTTGTAGGCCGCCTCGATCTCGGCGGGTGAATCGCCGTAGCGTCGCCGTTGATACGCAACGCGCTCCCGCAAGAAATCAAGGGATTTATGGCGCAGGGATTGATGCCATTTCCATAGCGCTTCATCTGGGATATCATCCACCTTGTTCCAGATATCGATCAAATCGGGCTCTTCACGCCAGTTCTCTGCGCCCAGATATTCATCATACAGTGCTGCAAGCTCGGTGGAAAGCCAGGTGCCTGTGTGCACCCCATTGGTTATGTGGGTGATGGGAACTTCCTCAACTGGCAGATCCGGCCACAGGCCCGACCACATCTTGCGGGCGACATGCCCGTGCAGTTTGCTGACACCGTTGGCGTAGGATGCAAAACGCAGCGCCAGTACGGTCATGCTGAACAGTTCCCCCCAGGGCGTCTGCCAGCGGGCCAGATTCATGAAACCGATGCGGTCCAGCCCCATCTGCCCCCAATAGGTGCGGAAGTATTTGTCGATCAAATCAAAAGCGAAGGCGTCATTCCCGGCCGGCACCGGCGTGTGGGTGGTAAAGACTGAGCTGGCGGAAACAACCTGCTGCGCCTCGAAAAAGCTAAGGTGTTGCTCCTGCACCAATTCCCGCACGCGTTCCAGGCTCAGAAATGCGGAATGTCCCTCATTCATGTGATAAACCGACGGGGTGATGCCCAGCGCCCGCAACGCACGGACGCCGCCAATGCCCAAAACCACTTCCTGGGCGATGCGAATTTCATGATCCCCACCATAAAGTCGGGCCGCCAACTCGCGATCCGACTCAGCATTCTGCTCGACATTGGTGTCAAGCAGGTAGAGGGGGATGCGTCCCACCTGAATGCGCCATACCCGGGCGTAAACGTTGCGTCCCGGCAATTCCACGCTTATGATGATCTCCTTGCCGTCGGCATCGCGGGCAGCCATCACCGGCGCTTCATAAAAATCGAGCTTTTCGTAAATTGCTTCCTGGCTGCCGTCATCGGCAATGTACTGTGTAAAATAGCCCTGCGGATACAGAAAACCGACGCCGACAAAGGGCAGTCCCAGATCGCTGGCAGATTTGCAATGATCACCCGACAGAATACCCAGGCCGCCCGAATAAATCGGCAACGACTCGTGCAGACCGAATTCAGCCGAGAAGTAAGCGATCTGATCCTCTTTGTGTTTTGGGTAAGACCTGCTAAACCAGGTGCTCTCAGGATTCATGTATTCCTGGAAGGAATCTATGACGCCATCGAAAAGATCGAGAAATTCTCGGTCTTTCGCTAACAACTCCAACCGTTCGGGTGAAACGCGGCGTAAGAGCTTGACGGGATTATGATTGACCTCCTCCCAGATAATGGCGTCGATCGACATGAACATCTCCTGGGCGCGGGGCGACCAGGACCACCACAGGTTATAGATTAAATCATTGAGTTCCCCTAATCGCTCAGGAATGGCCGGAAACACGGATAACGAACCTAATAGTTTCAATTTACTACCTCTTGTTAGGAATTCTTTATGTGCAAATTTTGTTTTACAGGTATTTTTGATGGTTAATTGCTGTTTCCTGTTGAAACGGCTGTTTCGAACGAAGCAACGCGTCTTCCCTCTAAAACGTCGTAAAAAAGCGCTTCGTAAGCATCTGTGACCGCTTCCCAGGAAAATATCCGGGACGCCCGGTCGGCGGCTTTGATTCTGTAATCTTCTACCAGCGCCGGATCAGTCAATAATTGTTGGAGGACAGAGCGCAGACTCTCCGCCCCTATCTTGCCGTCATAGAACAGGCCTGCATCACCGATAGTCTCGCGGTTCTCGGGCGTATCGTGGACGATAACACAGTTGCCAAAGGCCATGCTTTCCACCAGAGCGGGATGTGTGCCTCCCACCCCCGAGGTCAATGCAAAGGCATAGGCGTTGCTGGCCAGCTCCCAATAGCCCTCGCCAAAGATGTAGCCGGGCATAACCACGCGGGGATCGTGATAAGCGCGCAGCTTGGCCTTGTAATCTTCGGCGTAGGGGGCGTCGCCCACGATAACGCACTTCATGTTGGTGTCCAGACCCTGCCAGGCCTCCACCAGATGGTGTGCACAATTTTCGGGCACCAGACGCCCGACATACAGGACATAGTTGCGCGGTTTCAATCCCAGGCGTTGCAATGTTTCGCCAGGCTCGCGTTTGGGCAATTCGGCGCCATAGGCGATATAGGTAGTGGGGATATGATAAACATCTTGATAATAACGCTGCACCACCCGCGAGTCGGAGATGACCGCGTTGGTTGTCACGCCTGAAAGTTTTTCGGCAAAACGAATGTACTTTTTCGCAAGCTCAGGCCATTTTTCCCGCTTCCAGTCCAGCCCATCTACATTGATGATGGTTTTCTGGCCCGCCAGCCGCGGAATCCACGCCACCAGACTGTTGCCGGCAATGAAATAAAGCACGATATCGTAGCCTTGAAACAAGCCGTGAATGCTGGAAAGCGCTGTGTGGACGATGGTGTCGAGATATTT
>WGCR01000555.1 GCA_015493675.1 Anaerolineae bacterium | reverse complement strand
GCTTTCACTACGCTCCAATCCTGCCAAAACAAAAGGGGCTCAACAGGATTTCAGGGGGTCTCCCGACCTCCGGGAGGTGGACGAGTAACTTTTGGCTTGGCCGGGCGGTTTTTGTCCACCTCCCGGAGGTCACGAAAAGCAGTCACCCCCTGAAATCCAAAAGAGCCACAAAAGGAAACAAACCACCATTATCTTGAAAACAGCAATTTTATAACGGGCAGGTTTGCCATCCATCGAGTATTTTATTCCCTGAAATCCTGCTGAGATCCTGCTATTTTTGATCCTGTTGTGCGGGGTTGCTTTGCCTGATTTTCTTCGGGCGCTGATCGGGAACCTTGTACAGCAAATCCAGGTAGCGCCGCAGGATGTCATCCACCATGCCGCGGAAGGGAATGGAGCCGGCCATGCCATAGATGGGGGCCATGCCGCCGCTTTCGGGGGCGGGGTTGGCCCGAACTTCTTCCACGGCGTCGGTCAGGTCGGCCAGGAAGCGTTCGACCACGCCCGGCTGCGAATGGCGCAGGGTGACCGCGATGTGCACCGCCGGCGGGAATTGCAGGCCATTCAAGCTCCACCCGCGGCGGGTCATGGCGTCGAACACCTGGTAGATGTCCACTTCGTCCGAGGCGAAGGCGATGACCCACAGAGGGTCGCCCAGCACATGCAGGCCCGGAATGGCCTCGATGCCGTCGCGAATTTGTTCGCCTGTCTCCAGAATGCGCCGGGCCGCGTCCAGATAGCCCGCCCGTCCCAGCTTCACCAGCACGGCCCAGGCCACGGCCACCAGTGCGCCCGAGCGGCTGCCGGTCATGGTGGGGGAGGTGTAGAGCCCGCCGGGCCAGTCGGTGGCGGTGAAATACTGGTAGCGGCGCAGGCCCGGATGTCGGTAAAGCACCACCGACGTGCCCTTGGCCGCGTAGCCGTATTTGTGCGTATCCACCGAGATGGAGGTGACGCCGGGCAGCCGGAAATCGATGACCGGCACAGGGTAGCCCAGTTTTTCCGCCCAGGGCACGATAAAGCCGCCCAGACAGGCGTCGGTGTGGAAGCCGATGCCCCGCTTGTGGGCCAGCGCCGACATCTCGGGAATGGGATCGATAACGCCGTGGGGAAAAGTGGGGGCGGAGCCCACCAGGGCAATGGTGTTCTTGTTGATGGCCTTCTTCATGGCCTTGACGTCCGCGCGAAAATCCGGCCCCACGGGCGTGCGGATGACCTTGATGTCGAAGTAATGCCCGGCCTTGTCAAAGGCAGGATGCGCGGAGATGGGGATGACGATGTTGGGGCGTTTGATTCCCTTCTTCTGCCGCGCCCAGTCTCGATAAGACTTCATGGCCATGAGGATGCTCTCGGTGCCGCCCGAGGTGACCGAGCCGCAGACCCTGGTTTTGGGATGCAGCCGTTGGGCCTCGGTCGCATTGAGCATGTCCGCGGTCATGGCAATGACTTCGGATTCGTACTTGACGGCGCTGGGCCACAGGTCGGTGTGCATCG
Organism: Anaerolineae bacterium; assembly: GCA_015493675.1. Classification (GTDB taxonomy): domain Bacteria; phylum Chloroflexota; class Anaerolineae; order J102; family J102; genus M2005. The sequence continues at coordinate 8,087 of WGCR01000555.1, read as the reverse complement.
AGTTGATCTGGGAGTGCATGGCGAAGACCTGGTTCATAAGGGCGATGTGTTCCGGATCGCCATGATACACAGTGCCCGAGACGTACCCCTCTTGCCAGCGTTCGCTTTCTTTTTCATGCACCAGCGCCATCATGTCCAGCACTTCTTCCGTGGAAGCGCTCCCTTCGGGCATGGTGGGATGGGAGGGGGCCAGGTCATCATAAGGATGCAGGTTGCTGTCCATATCCGCCAGCATGACCTGATATTCTTTTTCCAGCATCTCTTTGACCCCCGGCAGTTTGCGAAAGCCTTTCTCCAGGGGGGCGTGCAGGCGTTTGGGGAGCTTGCCTGTGAGATCGAGTAATTTATCGGTGTCCATTATGTTTTTGCCTGATCGAGATTGCTTGTGAGTGTTGGGGGTTTTGAAAGCGGACGATAGACCATGGACGATGGACGATGGCAGCGGCAGAACGCGACCGTCCATGGTCTGTCGTCCATCGTCATTTTGACGCGTCGACCGTCTGCGTCAATGGGGTTTGTTCAGCTTTTTGTAAATCGGGCTGTTGCGTTTGTAGATGTCGAGATAGGCGTCGAAAAGCTCGTCGTAGATGGGCGTGGCGTCGGGGTTGGGCTGATAGGTGCGGGCGATCTCCACATGTTTGGCGTAATCCTGCAAGGTGGTGAGATTCAGGGCGATGCCCGCCAGCACGGCCACGCCGCGCAGGCCCGCGGCCTGGGGGTCTTTCACTTGCTGAATGGGGCGTTTGAGCACGTCCGCGAAGATCTGGCTCCAGACGTCGGAGAGCGCGCCGCCGCCCACGAAGTTTACCGGGCCCAGTTTGCCCTGGCCCGCCAGCTTCTCGACATAACCTTGCAGCCATCGCGTGTTGTAGGTCACGCCCTCCATCACCGATCGCACTAGATCGGCGCGGGTGGTGGTGAGCGAGAGGTTGTAGAAGCCTGCGCGCAGGGTCGATTCCTCGACGGGCGTGCGCTCGCCATAAAGCCAGGGCGTGAAGATGAGACCGCCGCTGCCAGGCTTCGCCTGTGCTGCCAGTTGGTCGAAGCGCGGATACGCGTCCTCGGGCGCGGGGCAGGCCCCCAACGCGTCATCGCCATAGAAAACGGTGTTGCGCAAAAAGGTGAGGGAGACGCCCGCGGTCTCCTGTTCGTTCACCACAAAGTAGCGCCCGGGCGCAGAAGAAGGCAGGGCAGCCATGTTGTGGAAGATGTCGGTCTTCTTGAAGGGCACATGGCAGCTAAACCAGGAGGAGGTGCCCACATAGACGTGGGGATGGAAATCATCCACCGCGCCCGAGCCCAGCACCGGCGCATGCACGTCGGGCGCGCCCATGGTCACCGGGATGCCCGCAGGTACGCCAAATTCAGCAGCGACCTCGGGCAGCAGCGGGCCCAGCGCCGCGTTGGTGGGCAAAATATCGGGCAATTGCTCCCGATTCAGGCCGGTCCACGCCAGCAGTTGCGGGTGATAGTGCACATTGTTGACATTCCGGTTGTCGGTCACCCAATACAGCGTGATGGTGGCGGGATCGCTGGCGAATCGGCCTGTCAACTTCATGTTCACATAATCTTTGATTTCGAGAAATTTGGCCGCGGCCCGATAGACCTCGGGCTCTTGATGTTTGAGATAGAGGATATGAGCAATCGTGTCTTTGCCGCTGTGGGTGGGCATGCCCGCGGTCAGGCGCAGCCAGGTGATGAGTTTGCGGGCGTTGTAGCCTTCGACGGTGGGGAAGCCGCCCGCGATCTCCTCGACATAAGGCGCACCGCGGCTGTCCATCCAGATGATGGCGTTTCGCAAGGGCACGCCTTGCGCATCCACCGCCACCGTGCCCGACCAGTGCGTGCTGACCCCCACGCCCGCCGCCCGAGCGGGCGCGATGCCGCTTTCCGCGAAGACGCGGCGTACATTGCGGGTGATGACCGCCCACCAGTCCGCGGGGTTCTGCTCGGCCTTGCCGCCGGGCCCGAAGAAAGTGGGCGTGGCGTCCGCTTCATTGACATAGGCCACGACTTTGCCGTTGGGCGTAACCAGGCCCACCTTGCAGGCGGTCGTGCCCAGATCGATGACGAGGATGAGGGGGTCGGATGGGGACATGAGACGTTTCATTAGAGATAAGGAGCCGGGCGGAAAAATGATGAGAGAATGATAGCATCAATGTTGGCGGACGCGAAAACAGCAGGCCAGGGAGCGACTTGCTGTTTCGTAAATAGGACGCGAATGAACGCGGATAATTCATAAAAATCTGTGACCGAATGACGCGGCCAGCAAGGCTCTATGCGCCCTTTTCGGCTGTAATAACGCGGATGATTTCGTCCGCTACCTTATCCTGAATGCCCGAATCGAGATGGCTAGTGAATCCCACGCACGAACAGTTGATTTCTCCCAGAACATATTTGTCATTGCCCGCCTCATCCCAATCCAGCATGAAATCAGCGGTCCAGATCAGGGGAATGTTCCAGCCGCCCAACTTGGCGGTGATGACGTCTACATTCTCTTGGAACAATTGGATGAGATCGGGCCAGTCGGCGGGGGCGTCATAGCGATAGCGGGCGCCCGAAAAAAGAGTGGCCGAAAATGCGTCTTCGCTTTCTGCAGGCTTTTTGTGAACTACAAAGATGGGATTGTGACCCACCAGCAGAATACGAATTTCGCCTTCCTTGATGCGAGGCATAAAAGGCATATCCACCATCATGCCCCCGTCGCCTGCAAGATACTGATTGCAGAAATCCATGAATTCTCCCAACTGCCGCATTTCCACGTGATTATCTACTGCTTCGGTGCATTTGATAGCTGTATCCAGGGGGAGGACGTCGCCGGGGCGGTGGGGGCGTTCATCTGCAATCGCCACCCGCCAGATGCCTTCGCCAGTGGACCCGCGGTTCTGTTTTAGCACCCGTTCGCCTTGTGAGAGCGAAGAAGGAAAGTTTTCTTTCAATTCTTCAAGCGTATAGTAGGCGAATGTGTTGCTGGGAACCAGATCGGTGTCTCGCAAGCGCACCAATGCGTCTTTGGCGCCATAACCAATCATCGCGTCGGGGTGGGGCATGCCGATAACGCCGGCGTCGCTGGCTTTGCGCAGCATCTCGAAGAAGAGCTGTTCGCCGTTGGGAATCGTTCCGGGATTGACTCGGGGCACATATGCGTCGAAATTATCTACAATGTACTGCAGAATTTCATCCCGTTTATCGTCGGTGTAAAAAATGGCTTCTGCTTGCCATCCCTGAGCCCGTACAGCATTGACCATTGGCATGGTGTCGCGTCGATGCCCGTCCGGTCCTTTGTCCGAGCCGCCGGGCGCTTCGATAAAGATCACGTTCTTTTTCATTGTATTTCTCCTACGAGATGTGGCGAGGATGATTCAAACCAGCGTTCATCATTTTATCATGAGCGTAATCGTCTTCAATGTCACTTCAGCGCAACCGATGAGATCATCAATGGCGATGTGTTCGTGTAAAGTATGCACCTCAGCCATGCCTGCACTAATGGTTGCCGCCTGAATGTTGGCGGCATTGTAATGATTGCCATCGGTGCCGCCGCCTCCCTCGATCAACTGCGGCTCATAGCCCGAATCTTGTGCGGCCCGGGCCACGGCCTGCACGATGGGCGCATCATCGCCCAACCGATAGGCGTCATATGCGCGTTCGCGCTTGATGATGACTTCGCCGCCGCGGCTATGGGCGGCGTTTTGCAGGGCTTTAACAATGATGTCGCTTAGGATCGTCAATTTATCGTTATTGCGGCTGCGAGCCTCGCCCAACAAAAGCACTTTGTCTGGCACAATGTTGCGGGCTGTGCCGCCATTAATGACGCCCATGTTGCAGGTGGTCTCTTCATCCACCCGGCCCAAAGGCATCCGCACCAGCGCTTCTGCAGCTATGGCCAGGGCATCGACGCCTTTTTCAGGGGCTACGCCCGCGTGGGCCGCCTCTCCTTTGATGCTTATCTGAAACGTGTCCTGGGATGGCCCGCTGCGCACAATTGTTCCTGGCGAGCCGCCGCCATCCAGCACCAACCCCGATCTGGATTTGAGTTGCGCCATGTCAAGATGCTTGGCCCCCAGCAATCCCAGCTCTTCTTGCACGCTGAGAACCACTTCGATGGGAGGATGGGGCAGATGTTTCTCTTTGATGATCTGCAAAGTTTCGAGAATGATGGCAATGCCCGCTTTATCATCGCTTCCCAAAATAGTTGTTCCGTCGGAAGTGATGACGCCGTCGCGGATGACGGGCTTGATGCCGCGGCCGGGCTCCACTGTGTCCATGTGGCCCGAGAGCAGGAAGTATTCCCCCGCGCCTTCGTCCAGCCGGGCGATGAGGTTGCCGTAGTCGTCCACCTCGGTGGTCAGGCCCAGGGCTTGCAGTCGGCGGATCAGCTCCTCGCGGAAGGCAGCTTCCTCGCCGCTGGGGCTGTCGATTTGCACGAGTTCCAGGAATGTTTGAACGATGCGATCGCGATTGATCATAATTTTCTGTCCTTTATGAACAGGGAAAAGGTTCGATTTATTTTTTGTAACTATACACCTACCCCTGATTGACTGACAAATCTCGTTTCGCCGCCTCACTCGCCGAATGAATTCGGTTCTACAGGCGTTCCGCCGCCTGTCTCCCTGCGGGGACGGTGTTTTCCTCGTCAAAACGGGCGCCGAAAGCGTCGGCGCAGGCCGACGAGCGGCCCATCTAATCAGGCTTCCTTATCTCCTCCCCCGCCCATCTCGGAGCGGGAAAGGAACAAAAGGTGGGGGCCGCCTCCAGCCCTGATTTTAATCGGCGAGTTTAGGCGCCAAGCTGACTTTTGTCAGCCAACCAGCACCTACCTTTTCATAGCGAGGCAAAAACCTCGAAGACACGAAGACGCAAAGACGCGAAGAGGAAAATAGAAGGTTTTCTTCGTATCTTCGAAAAGCTTCGAGCCTTCGTGGCAAAGCGAGGTGTCATGAATGGTGACTCTTTTGGATTTGGGTGTGTCCAAAATGAGTTGGAGGTCGAGTCTGGCGAACGCAGGACCGCTTTCAAGACCTCCGGGAGGTGGACGAAGACCGCCTGGTCAAGCCAAAAATGACTCGTCCACCTCCCTGAGGTCGGGAGCCCCCCTGAATTTCCGTTGAGCCAGAAAATCTTGCTTTTTGATGTGCTTGGGCATGAGCGGCGCCTGTGGGCGTTCTCAAGGACGCGCTTACTTAAAGTCCCAGCGTGGCAACCATGATGGCTTTGATAGTGTGTAGCCGATTTTCCGCCTCGTCGAAAACAATAGACGCTTCCGATTCGAAGACCTCATCAGTAACTTCCATGGCCTCGATGCCGAATTTTTCGTAGATTTCCTGGCCCACCTTTGTGTCGGTGTTATGGAAGGCAGGCAGGCAGTGCATGAATTTGACGTTGGGATTGCCGGTCATCTCCATGGCTTTGGCGTTGACCTGATAGGGCACCAGCAGCTCGATGCGTTCCGCCCACACCGAGTCGGGTTCGCCCATGGAAACCCATACATCGGTGTAAAGGAAATCTGCTCCCGCCACGCCCGTCGCCACATCCTCTGTCAGGGTGAGCCGGGCGCCGGTCTCTTTGGAGATGTCGCGACAGGTCTCGATCAGAGCGTCATTTGGCCAGAGGTGCTTGGGGGCGCAAATGCGTACATCCATGCCCAGCTTGGCCCCGCCCACTATCAGCGAATTCCCCACATTATTGCGGGCGTCGCCCAGGAAGCAGTACGCCACCTCGCTCAAAGGCTTGTCGGTGTGTTCCTGCATGGTCAGAATATCGGCCAGAATCTGGGTGGGATGCCATTCGTTAGTAAGACCGTTCCAAACGGGCACGCCCGCATAGGTTGCCAGCGCTTCCACTTTTTCCTGTTCGAAGCCTCGATATTCGATGCCGTCATAAACCCGGCCCAGCACCCGAGCTGTATCCTTCATCGTCTCTTTTTTGCCGATGTGCGTGCCGGTGGGCCCGAGATAGGTGACATGAGCGCCTTGATCCAGCGCCGCCACCTCGAAAGCGACGCGAGTGCGGGTGGAGCTTTTTTCGAAGATGAGGGCGATATTCTTGCCTTCTAGACGCTTCTGTTCATAGCCGCCATACTTGGCCGCCTTCAGGTCCGCCGAGAGCTTCAGCAGGAATTGAATCTCTCTCGGCGTGAAGTCCAAAAGCTTGACGAAGTTACGATTGCGCAGATTGAATGCCATTGGTTGAGAAACCTCCATATGATGAATGATAGAGAGATAGATGAGAGTAGTCGCAGCAAAATTCGCATCATTTTGCCAAAGGATGGATAAATACAGACGAAAAATAGGCGCAAGTGGTGACTGCTAACGTATGCCAGTTGGTTGTCTTTTCCCACTCAAACCTGACAGGTTTTCGTAACGTTGGCGGTAGAATGTGCGGTCTTTAGCCAGCAATGAAGCGTGTAAGGCTCTGGATCGTTGCCAAAAGAACCTGTCAGGTTCATTCAGGCGAAAACGACCTTAGCAGTTACGTTTTGGTGAAAAAAGACCGTTGCAACTCCGAACTAAAGCTATTATACAATTTGGGGTGAGAGTTTCAATAAGTGAGAGACGCTGCGTCGCGGGGGCCACGGGTGATTGACGGTGATAAGGTCGATTGTGTCGCAATAAAAGCAGCGCGTACGCAACGCGTTTGATTGCCAGGGTCTTGGGGGCCTGTCATGTTGAGGAATTTTTGTATGATGTATATTTTACACTAACTATTGATTCCTGAGAGGGTTTGTGTTATGCTTCACTGTCATGGCTGCAGGCGCTTTCTTACAGGTTGCGTTTGCAGGAGCGCTTGCCGTTATTGAGCTTTCTGGAGCCCCCTTTTATGGTTTTGAGAGAACGAATTTCCGAACACACGTATGTTTTCCGCAGCAGCATGTACGCCAAGGTCAACGCTGGTCTGATCACCACGCCCGAGGGCTGCATCCTCATCGACACGCTGCCATATCCCGAAGAAACGCAGGAGATCGCCAGCTTTGTGCGGCGGCGGCTGCGTTCAGAGGTGAAATATATCATCCTCACCCATTCTCATGCAGATCATGTGTACGGGGCTTATCTTTTTCCCGATGCGGATGTCATCGGGCATCTTTACTCGCGCAAGCTCTTGTTGACTCAAACCAGGCCCGCACTTGTCAAGGCCCGTCAGACGCATCCCTCGCTGGCCGATGTGCGTTTGCGCCTGCCTGCCATTCTCATGGAAAAAGAGGCGGCGGTGCGATTGGGAGGCGCTACATTGATGATGCGCCATGCCCCCGGTCACGCTCCCGATGTGATCAGCGTGTATTACAAGGAAGAGAAGGTGCTTTTCGCCAGCGACGCCATGATGTCCATTCCTTATTTCATCTATGGCGATATCAATGATCTGCGCCGTACGCTGCGGGAATTGGCCGAAGTTTCTCCACTGGAGGATCTGGTGCAGGGACATGGGGATGTGCTGTTGCGCGGAGAAGTGAAAACGACCATCGACATCCATCTGGCCTATCTCGACAAGGTGGAGGCGCATGTGAATGAAGTCATTGCCAAGGGATTGGGCAAGGAGGCTCTTCTCAGCCTGGATGTGGAGGAATGCGGCATTTCCCGTATCGCCCTGGAGGGGTTGGCCAACCGGCTGCATCAGGAGAATCTGATTTCTCTCTATACCCGCAAGGTCAAACGTCTGAAGCAGGCCCGGGCCAAACAACGACAGGCGGCGGCCTGAACGAAAATTCTGTAATCAGGAGGTGGTGAGGGCGTTGATGGCTGCGAGAAATCGATCATGGCGATCGGGCAGGCCGGCGGGGAACGGTCCGGGCGGCCACCAGGGCGAGCCCATGCCGCCGATGCTGTTGAGGAATAGAGGCGGCCCGACGATCCTGTCAGCCGTAGGTGGCGTGGGGTCCCTGGTCGATGACCAGCGTGAGATGTTCGGGCATGATAGTACCTTATCACTGGAATCCTGGCCCACTGGGCAAGAAAATGTCTCACGCAAAGACGCAGAGCCGCAAAGAAAAAAAAGAGGAAAGAAAAACTTAGCGCCTTGGCGCCTTTGCGTGAGATCAGCTTTTTGGTTCCGGCTTGTTCGGGTTAGGGATGAACGTCCTGTTTTGACCAATGATC
>WGCR01000554.1 GCA_015493675.1 Anaerolineae bacterium | reverse complement strand
TTTCATGCCCGACCGTTTTCGTCGATCCGATCTGGTAGCCCTGGTCATCCTCACTCTGGCAGTGCTGGCCGTCTACGCCCGCGTCCTGTTCACGCCGCTAATCCCGGCCAGCGGCGATTTTCTGGCCTATTTCACGCCCTACTGGCAGCAACTCAATCAGGCGCTGCGGGCCGGGCATCTGCCCCTGTGGAATGATTTCATCTACGCCGGCGCGCCCTTCCAGGCCAATCCCCAGACCGAGGTCTTCTATCCCCTGCGCTGGCCCATGATCTTCCTCAGCGCCAAGAAGGGGATTCTGGTCACTGACGCCCTGCATGTGTGGCTGGCGGGCGTTTTCGGATACTTTTTGATCAAAAAACTGTTGGGCGCAAAAGAAACGCGGGGAGCAACCCTGCCCGCGCTGGTGGGGGCGCCGATCATCGCGCTGAATGGCTGGGTGACGGGCCTGTTGCTGCACCCCAACCAGATCAGCGCCTATCCCTGGCTGATTGCAGCCATTCTGCTGTGGGAGAAACGCCCGCGGCCGGGCCAATGGCCGCGCCGGGATCGCCCGATGCGGCGCTGGGGCGTGATGATGACGCTGGTCTGGGCCATGGCCTTTCTGGCCGGGCATACGCAGTCCTTTTACAACGCGGCGGTGATTTTCGGGCTGTGGGTGCTGGGGGATGTCATCTGGCGAGGATGGGAAAAAAGGCGGAATTCGGTGGTCAGTGAACAGTATGCAGTAAACAGTAAGCAGTTTTCAGTAAACAGTAAGCAGTTTTCAGTAAACAGTAAGCAGTATTCAGTGGAAAGCAATCGTCTCGCATTCCTCCGCACGTTTCTCTCCGACGCCTGGCCCGTGGCGCTGGCGACTATTGTCATCGCCGGAGTCGTGGCCGCAGCGCAACTGCTGCCCACGCTGGAGCTTTCGGGGCTCTCCTTCCGGCAGGGAGGGATGGCGTTTCGGGATCATGCGGCGCTGAGTCTGCCCCCATGGCGGCTGGGCTTCACGCTGCTGCCGCACTACGCCCGGGATCTGGGCATGGCCCTGGGCACCGAGGCCTATGGCGAATGGCTGGGCTATGTCGGCCTGACGGGCCTGATTTTGGCGCTGCTGGGATTGCGTCACCCCAACCGGCGGATGCGCTTCCTGGGCGCATTCCTCACCCTGGCCGGGCTGCTGCTGGCCTTCGGGGCCTACGATCCGCTGGAATACATCCTCTATCGCATCGTCCCCGGCTGGGATTTGTTCCGCGTCCCCGCCCGCTTTTTGCAGGCGGCGGTGGTGGGCCTGGCCTTGCTGGCGGCGTTGGGGATGGATTGGATCAGTAGGCAGTATGCAGTGAGCAGTAAGCAGTATGCAGTGAGCAGTAAACAGTATGCAGTGAGCAGTAAACAGTATGCAGTGGACAGTAGGCGATTGTCAGTGTGGTGGCGGTCGAGGTGCGGGGCGGTGATGATTGTAGTGGGAATCCTGCTGGCTGTTCTGGCATTGCTCACCCGGCCCAATCCCGCAACACTGGCGGGTTGGGCGGCGATTCTCGCGTTATTCGTCCTCATTTTGTGGAACGAACGCAAACGATCACGCTCCAATACCCACGCTCCAATACCCACTATCCTGTACCTGATCCCGCTCATTCTCTTCCTGGAACTCTATTTCGCCAGCTACGCCCTGCCCATCCAGCACCCCACCGCGCCCCAGGCTTTGCGCTTCTGGCGCACCGCGCCCGCCCGCATCGCCTCGGAGTTGGGCCCGACGCCCCATGGCGGCGCCTGCCGCACCCTCAGTCTCAGCGCCACCACCTGGGACCCGGGCGATCTGGGCGACTTGCAGCGCATCTACGGGCCCTATCTCGACGAGAAAGCCTTCACCGATCTGGTCAACGCCACCAAAGCCAAAGAAGTCGTGGCCCCCAACCTGGGCGCCCTCTTCGACATCCCCTCGCTGGACGGCTTCGGCGGCGGCGTGCTGCCCACGGCCCGCTTTGTCAAGGCCATGAGCCTCTTTTTGCCGCCCGAGAGCATCGTGGCTGACGGGCGTCTGCGCGAGCAGCTCCACAGCATCCCCGACAGCCGACTGCTCTCCCTGTTCAACGTCTGCTATGTCATCGCCGATAAAAATTTCGATGTCTGGCATGACGACATTTACTATGACCTGGCCTTTGGCGAAACGCTGGACGCCGCCCATCCCGACCTGAGCGTTACAGACATGCCGGGATTTCCGGCCAGCGGCGTGGGCGTAGTCAGCCATCTGAGCGACGACGCCGCCCGTCTTCCCCGGAGGACGTCCGTCGCCCTGGCAATCATCACATTTTATGACAATTCGACAGTTGAACGTCCCCCGCGGGCGCGCATGGAAACTGCGGTCGGGGAGGACGCGGCCCGTCCATCCGCACAGGATGATCTGCCCGCAGTGCGCTGGCCCCGCGACGACCCGGGCCGGGACATCATCGCCGAGCTGGATGTCTCCCCGGATCATCTGCCCGCCCGCCTCTCCGATCGTCGCATCCAGTCGGTGAACTTTCACCTGCTGCGGGATGACGTCAGCCTGCTCATCCGCGGCATGGCGGTGTATGACCGGGCCAGCGGCTCCCACGCCACCCCCATCGTCACCCGCGCCCCCTGGCAGCGCATCCATTCGGGCGATGTCAAAATCTATCGCAACGACGCGGCCCTGCCCCGGGCTTTTGCAGTGGCGCGGGTTCAGACCGTCGCGAATCTGGACGAAGCCGTGGACGCCATGAAATCCCCCGGTTTCGATCCCGCCAGCACGGCTATTCTGGAAGAAAACAGCGCCGTTCTCGCTCCGCGAGGCATTCCCCTGAGCTCCCCCCGGCTTCAAATCTCCGAACGGCGGCCGGAGCGCCTGCGATTGCACTATGAAGCTGACGGCGACGCCCTGCTCATCGTCTCCGAAGGCTGGCACCCTGGTTGGCGCGCCATCCTGGATCCGGACGCCGCCGACGCCCGCGACCTGCCCGTATTCCCGGCCGACATTTTCTTGCGGGGCGTGGCGCTGCCCGCGGGCGAGCATGACCTGCTGATGATCTTCCAGCCCCGCAGTCTGCGGTGGGGAATGATCATCAGTCTGCTGGCGCTGGCGAGCCTGGCCATCCTCTGGATTCTCCCCGATGGCAAAGATTGACACGCTTCTTCCGATCCATTACCATTCATAAGAGAAAAAACATCTCCAGCCACCACTCTTTTCCTCCGCAGTGCTCTTTGTGTTCCGCGTTTCCAGCTTTTTCAGGGAAGCCATCCATTTTATCTCCTTCTCATCATAATCATCCCCCGGGAAATACACATGAACTTCGTCAACCGCATTATTGGTCTTCTCATCTTTTTCATCGCATTCCTGCTGCTCATCGTGCTGGCAGTGGCGCCCTTTGAGGCCATGGCCTGGCTCCAGACCCAGATCGGGCATCTCAACCAGTGGGCGAACCAGACCCAACTCTCCAATCCACTTTTCTTCAATCTGGGCCGGGCGGCGCTGGCCGCCATCGCCATCCTCATCGTCATTCCCCTGATGATCGCGGAATTGCCCCGCAAGAAAACGGAGCCTGCCGTTTCCATGCGCACCGAACACGGCGAAATCCGCGTCACGGCTGACAGCATCGCCAAACGCCTGGCCTGGCATCTCGACCAACTGGCCGATGTAATCACCGTCACACCCATCGTTGTTCCCAAAGGCGACACCGTCCATGTCATGCTGGATGTGGAAACCTCGCCCGAGATCGATCTGCCCATGAAAACCGAAGAGATCATGCTGGTCACCCGCGAGATCATCGAGCAGGACATGGGCCTGAAGCTGGGCAAACTCAACGTCAACCTCCGCCACGCCGCCTATCCCGAAGGATTATAGATGCCCGACGCCGACGCCATCCCCCAGGAAGAGCAAAACCGGCCCGACGTTTCTGGGCCGGAAGAAACAGCCACGACGCCTTACGCCGACAAAGATCAGGCGGAGGAGACAGAAGCCCCCGCCCTTCACCCTGACTACGCGCAAATCTCCCGGTTATTGGAAAGCCTGCTGTTCGTTGCGGGCGAACCCGCCCCCATCGAGCGCCTGGCCTCCGCCCTGGAACAATCAATCGAAGATATCGAGCTGGCGCTGCTGATGCTGGCCGAGAGCCTGCAAGATCGAGGGATTCGCCTGCAACGCCATCACGACACGGTGCAACTGGTGACCATGCCCGAAGCCGCGGACGTCATCGAAATCTATCTGGGCCTGGATCTAACCAGTAAACTCTCGCGCGCCGCCCTGGAAACCCTGGCCATCATTGCCTACCGCCAGCCCATTACCCGCCCGCAGATCGAAGCCATCCGCGGCGTCAGCAGCGATGGCGTCATCCGCACCTTGCTGCATCGAGGCCTGGTGCAGGAGATCGGGCGGATGGAGACGGCCGGACGGCCCATGCTCTTCGGCACCACGCCCGATTTTCTCAACTATTTCGGCATCAGCAGTCTGGAAGAACTGCCGCCGCTGGAGGATGAGGATATGGCGGCGCTGTCTGAACGCATCGAGATGATGCAGGCAGGGGAGGATGAAGAGACAGCAGACGACGAATCAGGACTCGATTAGCTCTGTCTGCAATGCCTGCACCAGCGCATCGGCGTCGATTTCATCGTTATAGCCCTGAAAGGAGACGCGAAGGATGGGGCGCTTGCGCCACCAGAAGACGGGGACTTCGATATGATGGTTTTTCCACAGACGACGGTGCAGGGCTTCGGGATCGACGCCCGGAGGCAGCAGCGTCGCGGCCATCTGGCCCAGCCAGTCGGACGGGGCCAGGGGCGGCTCGCCGGTAAGGGCGTTGATGCGATCGCGGGCGGAGAGGGCTAGCGCGTGGCTCCGGGCCCGCACCGTCTCCCAATCATGCTCCTGCTGGAAGCGAATGGCGTCGGGCACAGTCAGAAAAGGTGACATATCGCGGGCGCCCTGCCATTCATGATAATCCACAAAGCGGGAGGAGCCCGGCTGCTCGGCATCATAACCCCAGCTCACCACCAGCGGATCCAGCCAGGTCTGCACCGCGGGCCGGGCGTAGAGGAAGGCGGAGCCTTTGGGGGCCATCAGCCATTTGTGCAGAGCCCCAACGTAGATGTCTGCGTCCAACGCTGTCAAATCCAGGGGGATCTGACCCGGTGCGGTTGCAAGGCCAGGGGCGCATCGGGCCGCATGAGATTGCGGGCCGTCACATTGAGGGCCGTGGTGGGGTTGGGGAAGAAGACGAGATCATCGGCGCGGGCGTTGAGGAACGCGGCCAGCGCCGCGCGGGCTTCAGCCATCAACCCGGTGATCTCACGCCCCAACAGCAGCACCGGCTCGAGCTCCAGACGGCGCTGCCAGCGAAGCTGGGCTTCGAACACGGGCCTGGGGCATGCCCCAAAGGAGCCGTGATTGAGGAAGATGACATCAGGGTCGAGAAGGAATAGCTCTTTAAGCGCGGTCAAGGGCCATCCACCTTTTGCTCCAGAATCCTGTAAAGCTCATCGGGCAGCCGGGCGGGCTTGCCGTCATGCGTGATGCACACATGCTTGGTGCAGCCCATGACCAGCCGCTGGCCATGCTCGTTTCGGACATCATAAGCCAGCGTCACCGCCCGGCTGCGCACCTCCTCCACCCAGGTGTGCACCGTGACCATTTCGTCATATATCGCAGGATGATAGTAGCGGGCGCAGACCTCGGTGACAGTAAGGTAATATCCCATCCGCTCGAATTCGCTGTATGGCAATCCCGCCTCCCGCATCCAATCGGAACGGCCCAGCTCGAACCAGGGAATGTAGCGGCTGTGATGGACGATGCCCATGGCGTCTGTCTCGGCATAGCGGACGCGCAATTTCGTTTCGGAGATGCGGCCTTTCGGTTTGAGTCGTTGCATAAGGACCTCGCGAGGGAAAAATCATGGACCTTCGTCCAGAAAGGTACCCGCAAACCGAGAGGATTGTCAAAATCTCCACAGAAAAACTAAGGGCCGTGCAGATGTTATGAGACAACGTCCCATTTCCTGCGCGTCATCCATTGCGAATCTGGCTGCAACGTTCCCCCAAGCTCCAGACAATCCTGACACCAGCGCACAAGCATATCGTGCGTCTTGCCAAAGTTGCGCTTTGACAGGATAATACAAATCTATGAGCCACCGCGCCAAGACCCAAAAATCCTCCAAGCAAAAAGCTCAGAATCTGCCCAATCTTTCATTTCAGGAGGCCCGGACACTGGTGTGCCAGACGGAGCTCCTGCAGAAACTGAACCGGGCGACCTGCGATGCCGTGCTGGCATCAGGACGCATCCAGCGTGCTGATGCGAAAACATTTTTGTTTAATCAGGGGGATGGCGCGAATACGTGTTATGTCCTCCTGTCCGGCGAAATCAAATTATTGATGCTGACGCCCGACGGGAAGCGCGTCATCATCGACATCATCGGGCCGGGCGTGCATCTGGGCTTTTTCGTCGCATTGGCGGGAAAACAATACCCACTCTCTGCTGAGATCGTCGAAGGCAGCCAGCTTTACGCCTGGGATGCGGCGCTGATCAGGGCATTCGTGCTGGATACGCCGCATCTGACCTTGAACATCCTGTCGGCGCTCACCAAACGGGTCACCTGTCTGCAAACAAAAATCCAGCAATTGGCTACTGAAAATGTCGAACATCGCATTGCTCACTCATTGTTGATGTTATCCCAGCACCTGGGGAAAAAACAAGAGGACGGGATACTGATCAACATGCCGCTGACGCATCGCGATCTGGCGGAGATGTCGGGCACGAACATCTATAACGTATCCCGAATCCTGCATAAATGGGAAACTGAAAACATCATTATCACCGGGCGCAAGCGTGTTCTACTGCGCTCGCCCGAACGCCTGCCCTGTAAATAGGACGCGGATTGCTCGCTAGATGCTTCAGTCGATTTTCTCCCTCAGTATGACGTAACCAGGAAGAGATTTACGTCACGCTGTACGAATCGATTTATCAGCGCATTTTCGCCATGGAAAGTTGTGCATCGGGTTCATGTCGTTGCAGGGTCGGACCGGTTGGCCTGTAGCCACAATTACGCCGATGAAGTGCGAGCAGATTCAGAACAATGAGGGGGATGAAAAAATGAGGAGAACGATATTCCAAGTTTCCGGCGTTAAGTTGCATTTTTGCAAAGACACGCCAGAAAATCTCATGTAAAATTAATGTTATATTATCTCAACTTAATTAGCATTCATTTTTTCAAGAGCGCATAACACAACCATTCGCTGCCAAGATAACCCTATGAGAAACTTCTTGCATAAACTACCGAAATGGCTGCGCATTCTTATTCTAGTTGTGGTTGTGGGGACTTTGGCGTTGGCGTTTGCCTATCTTTCCTGGGTGATTACCGATGAAGGGCTCAATCGCACCTCTCATGCAGAATTTTGTGCGCAATGCCATACGATGAAACCTTTCTGGGCAGCCTATGAGGAAGATATCCATGGGGGCGCTTCTGAATTTGGCGTTCAGGCCTCCTGCACCAACTGCCATCTGGACAACAGCAGTTCTTCCGCCTATTTCGTCAGCAAAGCGGTGAAAGGTCTGCACGATCTCAGGGAGGAGTGGTTCACCGATACCAGCGAGATCGATTGGGAGGCCATGCGTGAACGCAGGGAAGAATACACGTATGACTCAGGCTGCCTGAGCTGCCACGGGAATTTGCTGGAAGCCACCAAGCGCAACACCAAGGCATTTCTGCCGCATAAGGAATACTTTTCGGGCACAACGGATAAACACTGCGTTTCGTGCCACAAACATGTCGGTCACAAAAATATGTCTCATTATATTGCCAATCCCCATGAAGCGTACTGAGGAGGAAAACGATGAAACGATCTGGTAAATGGAGCATTCTCATCCTCATCATTCTGGGACTGCTCATCGCCAGCGCCCTGGCCGCTTGTACGACCAGTCAGGCCCCGGCTGCCACAACATCTGAACAGCAGGCTTCCGAACCGGCTCCCACCGCGGTTCCCGCCAGCCCCAAACCAATCGTTGTGGAAGTCAATCGTAATGTTGGCGCTATCAATCCCACCAGCAGTCTCGCCATCACCAGAGGCATGGATAAGGTTGCCCAGGAATGCGTTTCCTGCCATGCCAAAGAAACGCCCGGCATCGTCAATGACTGGCGGGAAAGTCGTCACGGGCATGTGGGTGTGAGTTGTCTCGATTGTCATATCGTCAACAAAGATGATCCCACTGCCACACAGCACGAGACCCTGATAGGCACAGACACCTATATTTCTACGTTGGTGCCTCCCAGCCGCTGCGCCGAATGCCATCCCAATGAGGCCGAGGAGTTTGACCACAGCGGCCATCATCGGGCGGCGTTGCAGGTGGAAGGCAAGGATGCCATGCAGAAGCTGATCCATCATCACGAGGGCCAGGACAATCCCGAATTCAACAACGCTTCGCAAGAAACCGGCTGTATGCAGTGCCATGGCATTCGCATCGAACTGGATGACCAGGGCAATCCCACGCCCGAAACGTGGCCTTCGGCCGGCATTGGCAATGTGTATCCTGATGGCAGCGTGGGCAATTGCACGGTTTGCCACACCCGCCACAAGTTCTCCATCGCCGAGGCCCGCAAGCCCGAAGCCTGCGCCTCCTGCCATCTGGGCCCCGACCATCCCGATATCGAGATCTACGAGAACACCAAACACGGCCAGATTTATGCTGCAGAAGGCTCTACATGGAAATGGGATAGTGCGCCCGACGCCTGGGAGCCGGGTGATTATCGGGCCCCCACCTGCGCCACCTGCCACATGAGCGGCATCGGCGAGCTTACCACCACCCACAATGTGTCCGAGCGTCTGTACTGGAATCTCTGGGGCAAGCGCTCAAAGGTGCGCAACAGCAACGATCCTATGAGCCCGCTGACAGGCGATGGCGAACAGGGTCGGGCCAAGATGAAGATGGTCTGCACATCCTGCCATTCCGAGCGCATGACCGATTCTTACTTCTCTCATGGCGACAAAGCCGTGAATCTATACAACGAAGCTTACTATGATCCGGCCCTGAAGATGCTGAACGACCTGAAAGACAAAGGGCTGCTCAAAGAAAATCCCTGGGCCGACGAATTCCAGAAGATTTACTATCACCTGTGGCATCACCAGGGGCGCCGGGCCCGCCAGGGCGCTATGATGGGGGCTCCCGACTGGGCGCACTGGCACGGCTTCTTCGAGCTCCAGCAAGACCTGTATCGGATGCAGGACATTTACAACTATCGCATCGAAAACGGCAAGATCGAAGAACCCTAATCCTCCCCCCCCGTTTTCAACACACCTCTCGCCCCGGATGTCAGCACGATGTCCGGGGCGTTTTTATTCCCCAGGCATCCCGCACAAGCTACACGGCAGCCCATCGACCGTAATTAGCTGCTCCGTGAATGAAACGCAGATGACGAAGAAAAAGCCGATCTACGCAGATAAAAACGTAACTGCTAACGTAGTCGACTTTAAGCCTCAAAAAGCCACGAAGGCTCGAAGTTTTTCGAAGACACGAAGGAAAAAATAAAGAAAAACACTTCGTGCCTTCAACTTCTTCGTGTCTTCGTGGCAAAAAATGGTGATGAGACCTTAGTAGTTACATAAAAACAGATAAAATCAAAACAATCTGCGAAAATCTGTGTGCATCAGAAGTTTCTGCGTTCCATTTTCATTCGTCATCGGCGTGCTGCCGCGTCTGCTCCCAGACGTTTGCCCGCTCAGCCCAACTCCTCTCGTACGTAGTAGATAGATTTCCCCGTGCTTTCGTAATAGGTGCGGATAATGAGCTCGCCCAGCAGGCCCATGGCAATCATCTGCACTCCCAACAGAATCAGCAGAACGGCCAGCAACAACAACGGCCGCGTACCGATATCCTGTCCCAGTGCGAATTTAACGAGGGTGAGATACAGTCCGATCAATACGCCCAGGCCAAAAGAAATCAATCCCACGCCGCCAAAAACATGAATGGGCCGGGTGCTGTATCCCAGCAGAAAATAGACCGTCATCAGATCCAGCAGGACGCGGAACGTGCGGGAGATGCCATATTTTGACTTGCCATGCTCGCGGGCGCGGTGATTCACCGGCGCCTCTGCCACCCGCACGCCATAACCGCTGGCCATGGCCGGAATGAACCGATGCAGCTCGCCATAAAGATTGATATTCTTCACCACATCCGCCCGGTAGGCTTTCAATGAACAGCCGTAGTCGTGCAACTGCACATTGGTGGAATGGGAGATGAGGCGGTTGGCCACCATCGAGGGGAGTTTACGGGTGAGGAAGGTATCCTGGCGATCCACCCGCCAGCCGCTGACGATATCATAGCCCTCGTCGATTTTTGCCATCAGTTTGGGGATATCCGCAGGGTCATTCTGCAAATCGGCGTCAATGGTGAGGATCACCTCGCCTCTCGCTCGATCGAAACCGGCGGAGAAACCAGCGGTCTGCCCAAAATTGCGCCGAAAGCGGATAATCCGCCAACGCGGATCCCGCTGGTGGATGGCGCTCAGCTTTTCGAAACTGCCATCCGTGCTGCCATCATCCGCCACGATAACCTCGTAAGGCGCTCCGTAGGCCTCAAGCGCCGCGGTAAGCTGGCGATAGAGTTCATCGATGGCCTCTTCTTCATTGTAAAGAGGAATGACGACAGAGATAAGGGGATCAGTCATGGTGGGAAATCGGGGAGAATAGGACGGTAGGGCAACGGAATTTTGCCACATCCCGTTGGAGATGTCACATTCGAGGCCCGTTCTTGGCGCATCGGGCCGAGATGCCCTAGAATTGTCAGCCATGAACACCAGCGCCGCCCACCGCCAACGCCTGCTCTGGCTCGGCTTCTTCATCGTCCTCGTCACGGCTGCATTTTTCCGTCTGTGGCAACTGCATGCCATCCCGCCCGGCCTGTTCGGCGACGAGGCGGCGGACGCCCTGGACGCGTTGGATGTGCTGGCGGGCCGCGGCCAGGTCTTTTTCCCCGGCAATTTCGGGCGCGAGGGGCTGCACATGTGGATTCTGGCGGGCGTTTTCAAACTGATGGGATTGATGCCCTACGCCATCCGCCTGCCCTCGGCCATCGCCGGCATCATCACGGCGCTGGGCGCATATTGGCTGGGCCACGAGCTGTTCATCGCCCGCCTGCCCGGCGACGCGGATGATCGGGCGTTTCGCACGGCCTGGCTGATTACGCTGGGCGCAGGATTATTCACCGCTCTCTCCTACTGGCACATCCATTTCTCCCGCTTCGGCATTCGCGGGGTTTTCACCACCATGATGGCGGCGTTGACCATGGCCGCGCTGTGGCGGGCGCTGAATCGTCATAGCCGGGGATGGTGGGCCGCGGCCGGGCTGTTCATGGGGATCGGAGCGCATTTTTACACCGCCAGCCGCTTCATCCCTCTGTTCGTCGGACTCTTCCTGGGGGGCTGGCTACTGCTTTCTCTCCTGCATGTGCGGCTCAGCGATCGCATTGCTCACCCAAAAAATTTCATCATCGGCGGAATCATCTTCTTCGGCGTTTCGGCCCTGGTCTTTGCTCCGCTGGGCGTTTACTTCCTGACGCATCCCGGCAGTTTCACCCAGCGGGCGGGCGAAGTCTCAGCATTTCAAAACGGTTTCAGCATTGCTACACTAAAAATAATCAGCAAGGCCGCGGCCCTGAACCTGTTGCAATTCATCTGGCCCGGACATGGCGACATGGCCCGATTCTACAATCTGCCGGGCCGGGCCGTATTCACGCCCCTGATCGCGTTACTGGCCTTGCTGGGCATTGGCAACAGCATCAAAAACTGGCGTCATCCTGTTTACAGCTTCCTGCTGCTGTGGTTTCTGATTATGGTCAGCCCGGCATTTCTGGCCGTGGATCGGGCCCCCACCCTGCCGCGGGTGCTGGGCGTGATCCCGGGCGTGTTTTTCTTTCCCGCCATCGGCCTGGCCGTTGTGCTGAACTGGCTCACCGACCATCTGACAGGACTCTCGCCGCGAGCCAAAGCAACGCTTTTCTGGGGAATGGCGGCGCTGGCGTTCCTCTTGCCCGGGACGTTGACCTATCGGGATTATTTTTTGCGTTGGGGGCCCGCGCCCGAAACCGCAGACGCCTACGAAGCGGATATGACCTCGGCCTGGCGCTGGCTGGAGGCGTATCCGGCGCCGCAGCAACTCTACATGTCGGCTGACATGTACAAGCACCTGAGCTTCATCGTGCTGTATGAACAAGCGCCCACCACCGAATTCTTCACCCGCCGCGATCCCAACCTGCACTGGTTCGACGCCCGCCGGGCCTGGCCCCTGCCCCGCCCCGACAGCGATCCCACCATCATTGTGGGCGATTCGGCCATGCCGCCCCCGGATATTCAGGAACTGCTGAACATCCACCTGACGCCTATTGACGGCGGCGCGGCCTATCAGGCCATAACCGATTCTTATGTCGAGGAAGAACCGTCAATCTGGTTCAATGAGCAACTGGGACTCATCGATCAGATAGTCATTCCACCGCAGGGGCACGGGAAAGAAGGACTCATCCTGCAAATCTGGCGCACCCGCGGCCCCGTCGTCGATGAAATCCCCCCCTATCAGATCCAGAGCGCCTTAACGCGCCCGGATGGCAGCCAGCTTGTGCAAATTTCCGATGAGATGGGCATGCGCCCACCGGAATGGGAGCAAGACGGCGTTTTCGTCACCTGGCAACGCATCCCCTGGCCCGATGATGCCCAGGTGACGGGCACGGCTTTACGCGTCGTCCCCCACAACCAGCCGCCCCTGCAGCCCCCCGGCGGACAAGATGGCTGGATTCAGCGCCCTCTGACTGACTGGCGGGCAGTATTCACCCCATCTGGAAACAAATAAGACCGCCTCGCATTGACCGAGGCGATCTATCACACAAAATATCAATGGGGCGAGTAAAAGTTACGCTGCCGGGGCTGCGGGCGCTGCCTCATCATCAGTTTTCAGTTCCTCAATGATATCTTCACTCATCTCTTGATTCTTCTTCAGTTGAGCCTGAATCTGCGCCATCTTCTGATTGATTTCCTGCAGCCCCTGTTCATAGGATTGCTGCACTTTCTGGAAATCCACATTGGCGCGCTGTTGAATATCGCCGCGCAGTTCCTGACCACTCTTGGGAGCCATCATCAGTGCAACCAGCGCCCCCACAGTTGCGCCAACAATAAAATAGAGAATATCTTTCATGACGAACCTCCTTGTTTTTTGTTCGTTTTCAGGGAAATCACGTAGCAAGTTGCCGCTACGATAGATGATCAAAGACAGCAGTCTGAATTTTTCAGAAAAACGCCATACACAAATTATTATAGACCATCCAGTCAAAATAATCAATCCCGGAGCCAACATAAAAATTTACGTCGTCACGGAGACTC
>WGCR01000553.1 GCA_015493675.1 Anaerolineae bacterium | reverse complement strand
ATCTGCCGATTGAAATCAGGGCTGGGGGCCTACGGCCGCTTGTCTGCCTGCGCAGACAGGCCAATTTGCGCCCGAAAATGTCCTCGCAGGAGGACATGCGGCGGAACGCCCTCAGAACCGAATTCTATTCGGCCAGTGCGCCCCAATTTTGGAACGCACCCGATGATCATGGCTCTTTTGGATTTCGGGGGGGGATGACTGCTTTTTGTGACCTCCGGGAGGTGGACAAAAGCGCCCGGCCAAGTCAAAAGTTACTCGTCCACCTCTCGGAAGTCGGAGGCCCCTAAATCCATGTTGAGCCATGATCATTACAGAACGTTAAACCATATCAAAAGTTGTTCGGAAATACGCGTGAGCAGGCCCGGATTGAGGGCGATGATGGCGCCTGCGGCCAACAGGATGCCGATGGTCCAGGCTACGATGGGCGATTCCCGTTCCAAACCTGTATCCCGCACCGGAGAAGTCAGTCGGCGAGCTGCGCGGATGAACCCCAGCACGCCCAATGCCAGGGCCAGCATCGTCCACAGGAAGATGTTTCCTGCGCGGTATTCGGCGACCTGGAAGGTGGCCATGCGCATAGGGAAGAGAGCCCCAGGCGGCCAGCCCAGCAGGAAGAGACCGCCGGCGATGACTCCCAACGTGGAAAGGGGCAGGCGTTCGCTGACGCCGTGCAACGCGTCATAGGCCGGGTTCTCGCCAAAGCGATGCACAATGCTTTGCAAACCCGCAGCGGTCACAGCCAGAGCCAGGGGATTGACCAAGAACAGCCAGAAGATGGCTTCGCTGCCCAGCTCGCCGGTAAGCCCCCAGGCCAGAAAGGCCGCACCGTACATCCATAGCAGCAGATAGCCCCATAGCTGGCCCAGGCGCTGGCTGCCGAACATGAACGCACCCGCCCATAGCATCTGAATGACGGCAATCCAGGGCAGCCACAGGCCCGGGTCTGCGAAATCGGTGATGGCGGGATAGGTGAAAAGCAGACGACGGAGGAATGTGTAAATAGCGATCTGCCAAACGCCCACCAGAAAAGCTCCGGCAAACGCGGGTGAAGATTCTCCCAGCGAGGCAATCCAGCCGTGCAGGGGAACGGGCGAGGTGAGAATGAGCATGCCCACGATGAGGGCTTTCCAGGCGTTGTTCCACAGATGCGGATCGTCGGCGGCGACGGCGGATTGGGAGAAAACCCAGGCGGCAAAGAGGAAAAAAGGAAAGGCGAGAATGGGGGCCAGAAGCGTGCGCAACGCCGCCCGCGCGGAGCGAGGTTTGTTGCCCTGGGCAATGAAAGCCATGATCACTGCCGCCAGCATCAGCCACAACGGCGCCCACAACAAAGGCGTGCTGGACAAGAAGAGGATAAGTGCGGCCAGCAGGATGGGGATGGCGGGATAGAGGATGCGTTCCGTTTTGATCAGGGCGGCGGCCAGGGCGAAAAAAGCTCCCCAAAACAGCAACAGCAGAATCGGCGCGCGGATGGCGGGTGTGAGCTGAAAGCTGAAATTGAGAAGCTGGTTGGGGCGATTTTGCATCAGTGTGCGCCCCAGCATCTCGATATTGCCTTCCAGGGGCGCGTGCCAAAGGCCCCAGGCCAGCCATCCCAGCCCCGAGGCCGCCACCAGGCCCGAAAGCCAGGGAATGCGCCGCAGCAGGCCCGCGATCAGGCTGAGGAAGAGCAGCGCCAGGAGCAGGAAGACGAGCAGGCTCATGCTTCCTCCGGTCGGGGCCAGAAGCGGGCGCCATCCACCACGATGAGATAGGAAATGGCGAAGCCAAGCAGCAATTCCATGCCCGCCATCAGGCCCACCATGTCGGCTGTTACCTGCAAGGCGTGGATGCCAAAGGAGGCGGCCAGCAGCCACAGGCTGAGCCCAAATCCCCAACGCATGGGACGATCGCCCAGGCCCAGGGCCACCAGACCGGCCAACGCCAGAAATGTGGCGTATCGGGCCAGGTCGGCGGGGAGTTTTGGCAAAGGCGCGTAAGGACGCGTGGTGTAAACAGCCACCAGCAGCAAAAGGATGAAGCTGAGTCGTAGCCAGGTGGAGGGATTGAAACGCCATTCCGGCTTCCACCAGGGGACGCCGGTTTGTTTACGGCGCACAACATCCACCCGATGGGCGGCCAGGAACCACATGATGGCGACCAGTCCCCCGGTGACCCATTGTTGCAGCGCCCATTCGGGCGGCATGAGCTGCAAAAGCAGGATGCCCGCCAGCACTTTCACGCCCGCGAACGCGGCCAATGCCCAACGCCAGTCGCTGAAGACCAGCATGGCCGCAACGAAAAGGATGCTGGGGAGGATCAGCGCCGCGTTATTCAGGCTCTGGGTGTAGGAGAGGAATTGCTCGAGTGTGGGCATGCGGGAGGATGGAGGAACGATACAAAAAGCGTTTAGCGCAGGAATAGCCAGAGGATGAGCAGGGCGAGGAGCGCCCAGCCGAATTGCCCTGCGCCGTCCAGGATGTCGGCGGCGAAGCCGAAACCCAGTGACAGGTAGTGGAAGCCCGCTGCAAGCAGGCTGTCGAGCCAACCGAGGCCAGCGACAGCGCCGATCCGGGATTGCCACGCCTCCAGTCCCGCAAAGATGCGCTGGCGCCAGCGGGCCAGCAGCCAGCCCAGCAGCAGAGGCAGTAACAGGGTCAGCCAGCCGGTGAGCAGGCCCGCGGTGCGGATTTGGGTCAAAACGCTGGCATAGATGCCGTGAGGCGTGAGACCGGCGGTGCGCGCCAGGGCGGCGGGAAAGATTCCCCACCACAGCCCGAAGATAACCGTCAGCGCCAGCATCCAGTTCAGTCTTTTGGCGGGCAGATAGCTTTTGGGCGTTTCTGATTCGGGTTGGGAGACGGCGGGGCGTAAGACGGCTGCTATCAGGATTGTTTGGGCCAGCAACACCAGCACCCAGCCGGGAAACCCAAGCACGGTGGTGGCGAGCTGGGCAAGATTGAGATTGAGGGGAAATCCGGTGGTGAAGGGGAAGCCCAGCAGGAAAAAGAGGGCAAGCCAGCGCATTTTGCGCGATTGACTGTGGTTTGAGATCAGCGACCAGATGATGCCGGCGATGGCCAGGGTGGGCAGGGCGAACAGCATTTGGCGCAGGCCCGTCTCCCGTGAGAGGGACAATGCCAGCATCACCCAGGTGACCCGATTGATGATGACATACACCCAGGCGGTATACGCATTTTCTGCGAGCCAGGCGGCGATTGCGCTGCCCAACAGCCCGGCGATTCCCAGCGTCACCCAACTAAAACTGCCCAGCAGCGGCAATTGGAAGCGACTCAGTAGATGTAATGCGGCCAGCCCTGGCAGTAGGTGCAACGCCATCTGGCGTCCGCGCGGGCGGCTTGCTCCGGGCGTCAGCCAGATGTGGAAGGGATAGACGCCCAGGGGGATGGCAATGGCCAGTATCAACAGCAGTTGGGCTTGCAAATTCAAGGCGTCGCTATCCAACGTGGCCAAAAGTGAGCCAGCGCCATTGAACAGGGGCGTTGTCAGCAGGAAAAATCCTGATAGTAGCAGAAAAGTCCAGGCCCGGGCGGCGTTTTGGCTGGGCGTTCCGGCCAAAATCCCGGTGAAGAACAACATCAGCGTCCAGGCGCTCAGGAGTGTGCTCCAGGTGGCCGCGGTGATGACCAGCAGGGAGGCGGCCAGCAGGAAGGGAACCCAGAATGCGAGGGGCGTGAACCCTGCCCGGGTGAGCCATCCCGGCAGGATGAGCGCCGACAGGGCAAGCATGAACAGCAGCCAGCCTGCCAGCCACGCCCAGTTATCCCACTGGACGCCCAGCGCAGTCTCCAGGCCCAGAGGGGCTTGCCATGCCCACCATTGGCCTGCGCCTTGCGGCTGCAACCGCAACAGCAGCCAGCTCGCCATGCCTGCCAGGATCAGCGCCACGGGCAGGATTTGACGCAGCTGGTCGGAGATGCGGCGTTGCAGCATCAGCAATAGCGTTCCGCCACCCAGCAGCAGACCTACGGGGCCAAGAGGAGAAGTCCAGAGTGCGCTCATAAGGCTGAAATTGTAGCACGATTGAAAGAAAGGTGGGAAGTCTGCGCGCGCTTTGCGGTTGGTGGGGTGATTCGTTGACATGCTGGGGACATCTGCTATACTTCTGGGCATGAAAGAGCAGATTGTTGTCATTGGCAGTTTGAACATGGATCTGGTGGCGCTGTCGCCCCGCATTCCCCGGCCCGGCGAGACGATTTTGGGCCATGAATTCCGTACTGCTCCCGGCGGCAAAGGAGCCAATCAGGCTGTGGCCGCGGCTCGCCTGGGAGGACGCGTGGCCATGGTTGGACGCGTGGGCGCAGATGATTTTGGCGAGGCCCTGCT
>WGCR01000552.1 GCA_015493675.1 Anaerolineae bacterium | reverse complement strand
TACACGCCCATCGCCACGCGTTTTATTCCCACCAAAATCCGACCCAAATTCGACGGCATGGTCGAGAAATTTCTGTTCGGTCTGGCGTCGCTGCAAAGCCCCAAGGACGTGGTGATGATTTTCTTCACCTCCATCCTTATCTGGCTGGCCGAGACATTGAAATACTGGTTCGTGATGCACGCTTTCAGTTTCAGCGTCTCATTCATCACCCTGATGCTGATGAACGGCATTGTCAATCTTTTCACAACGCTGCCCGCGGCTCCCGGCTATATCGGCACCTTCGATGCACCGGGCATCGAGGTGCTGGTGACCGTGGGAGGCGTGGATCGGGCCACCGCCGCCGCCTACACGCTGGTGCTTCACGCGGCCCTGTGGCTGCCTATCACTGCTTTGGGCGTTTATTACTTCTTCAAGGCCCGCCTGCACTGGTCTGATTTCGAAAAGGCCGCAGAAGCAGCGGAAGAGGCTGAAGAAGCCCTGGAAGCCGAGGGCATCGAATCTGTCGTCGAATAAATCCGGCTCTCCTGGAAGTCAGGGGATGGCTGCATTTTGACCTTCGGGAGGTGGACGAAAACCTCCCGCTCACGCCAAAAGCGCTCCTCCACCCCCGAGGAGTCTGGCGACCCCGTAAGAACCAGTTGAGCCATCAATCCTTGTTGATAAATTGGCTCTTTTGGATTTCAGGGGGTTGACTGCTCATTGACCTCCGGGAGGTGGACGAAAACCGCCTGGTCAAGCCCAAAATGACTCGTCCACCTCCCGGAGGTCGGGAGCCCCCTGAATTCCTGTTGAGCCAATACATTTCCCTTAACATGAGAGGTATTTGAAATGAAGAATATCACCGTGCTGGGCGCAGGCTATGTGGGCCTGGTTACCGGCGCCAGCTTCGCCGATCTGGGCAATAAGGTTATCTTGCTGGATATCATCGAAGAGAAAATCCAAAAACTGAAGAAAGGCAAGATCCCCATCTATGAGCCCGGTCTATCCGAGATGATCGTCCGAAATGTGGAAAAAGGACGGCTTGATTTCACCACCAGTTACGCCGACGCCTTGAAAGACGCAGAATTCGTTTTTGTGGCCGTGGGCACGCCTTCGGGCGTTGATGGCGAGGCCGATCTGCGTTATGTGCGCATGGCCGCCGAGAGCATGGCCGAGCATATGGATCATCCCATCGTCATCATCAACAAATCCACCGTGCCCGTTGGCACAGGCGATTGGGTGGCCGAGATCATCAAAAAGAAACAGAAAGAGCCCATTCCCTTCTGGGTGGTGTCCAATCCTGAATTCCTGCGCGAAGGATCGGCCATCTCCGATTTCATGAATCCCGATCGCGTGGTGTTGGGCTCCCAGCATCCCGAGGCGGCGCAAAAGGTGGCAGAGTTGCATCGCCCGTTGAACACCACCGTGCTTATTACTGATCTGCGCACCGCCGAGATGATCAAATACGCATCCAACGCC
Source organism: Anaerolineae bacterium (assembly GCA_015493675.1). Lineage (GTDB taxonomy): Bacteria > Chloroflexota > Anaerolineae > J102 > J102 > M2005. The sequence continues at coordinate 4,699 of WGCR01000552.1, read as the reverse complement.
TTTTTGGCCACCCGCATCAGCTTCATCAACGAGATCGCCACCATCTGCGAAGAGCTGGGCGCGGATGTGAATATGGTGGCCAAGGGCATGGGCTATGACAAACGCATTGGCCCCTATTTTCTCAACGCCGGCCTGGGCTTTGGCGGCTCCTGCTTCCCCAAGGATGTGCGGGCGCTGGAACACATGGCTCTGATCCACGGCGCTCATCCCCAGTTGCTGCGGGCGGTGCTGGATATCAATCAGCACATGCGGCGGCAGGTGGTGGTGAAACTGCGCAATGCGCTGGACGGCCTGGGCGATCGCAAGATCGGTCTGCTGGGCCTGGCATTCAAGCCCAACACCGACGATCTGCGCGAAGCGCCTTCGCTCGATATCGCCCGCCAGATCATCCGCGAGGGCGGTTTTGTACAGGCTTACGATCCGGTGGCTATGCCCGAGGCCTGCAAGCTGGTGCCCGATATGCACCTGGTGGAGGACCCTTATGAGGTCGCTGTCGATGTGGACGCTCTGGTGATGGTGACCGAATGGAACGAGTTCCGCCAGTTGGATATGCTCCGCATCAAAGAGACCATGCGCGGCGATGTGCTGCTGGACGGGCGCAACGTCTGGAGCCCGGCCGCCATGCGAGAGCTGGGCTTTCGTTACTTCGGCGTGGGGCGCGGCGTCAAGAAGAATGGCTGGTAATGGCGCAAGCGCGCTTCACATTGGTTGACGCCCCCATCCCCCATGCTCACCGATAACCTTCTCACTCGCACACTGGCAAATGGTCTGACGCTGTTGGTCAGAGAGACGCACGCCGCGCCTGTGGCCAGCTTCTGGCTATGGTATCGGGTGGGCAGCCGCAATGAGCAGCCGGGATTGACCGGCGTCTCCCATTGGGTGGAACACATGCTGTTCAAAGGCACCTCCCGACGCCCGCAAGGCGAATTCGATCGGTTGATTCAGCGGGAGGGGGGGCATTTCAATGGCATGACCTGGGTGGATTGGACCACCTTCTACGCCACCCTGCCTGCAGAGCGCATCGGATTGGCGTTGGAGATCGAAGCGGATCGGATGCAGAACGCGCTTTTCGATCCCACAGAAACCGAAAACGAACGCACCGTTATCATCTCCGAGCGGGAGGGCAACGAGAACAGGCCCGGTTACATGCTGCGAGAACAGGTGCAAGCCGCCAGTTTTCTGGCCCATCCCTACCGCCACATGGTCATCGGCTGGAAGGAGGACCTGCGGCGCATCGCCCGCGATGACCTCTACGCCCACTATCGCCAATTTTATACGCCCAATAACGCCGTAGCCGTGGCGGTGGGCGCGTTTCGGGCGGAGGAGATGGCCGGGCGCATCGAACAGTTTTTCGGCGACATCCCCCGCGGCCCGGCGCCGCCGCCGGTCAGGGCGCAGGAGCCCCAACCTCGCGCCCGGCGCCGGGTGCAATTGGATGGCCCCGGCGGCGCCCACTACCTTCTCATCACGCACCACGCCCCATCGGCCCGAGACCCCGATTTCTTTCCCATGGTGGCGCTGAATGCGGTGCTGGACGGCGCCACCGGCCTGCCTCCCTTTGGCGGCGGCGGGCTGGGACGGGCGGCGCGGCTCTATCGGGCCCTGGTCAATTCTGGATTGGCTATTTCGGTCAATGCGTCTGTGGCGGCAACCATCGATCCCTATTTGTTCACCATCAGCGCCACGGTGCGTCAGGACGGCGACCGGGCGCAGGTGGAACAAGTCATTCTGGGAGAATTGGAACGGTTGAAAAATGAACCGGTATCCAAAGATGAGCTGAACCGGGCCATCAAGGGCACGCGGGCCATGTTCGCCTATGGCAGCGAGAGCGTCACCAGTCAGGCCATGTGGCTGGGATTCGCCAGCATGGTGACTGATGCCGATTGGCTGGCCGGTTTTCTGGATGGCCTTGCCCGCGTCACGCCGGACGACATCCAACGCGTCGCCCGGCGTTATCTCATCCCCGCCAATCGCGTCATTGGATGGTACGTCAGCGAGGATCGCCATGGTTGATCTCACCTCATCCATCCCCGGTCCGCACAACATCGTGATGGGCCGGCTCAGCAACGGCCTGCGGGTTTGGGTTTATGAGAATTTCGAAACGCAGACGGTTTCGCTGCAAGGCTACGTTCCCGGCGGCAGCATCAACGAAACGCCCGAGCAGGCGGGACTGGCCAATATCACCGCCATCTTGCTGCGCCGCGGCACGCTCAAGCATGATTACGACGCTCTCAACGAGATGACAGAGGCGGTGGGCGCGTCGCTTGGATTTGACGCCGGTCGGCACACCTTCAGCTTCGACGCATATTCTCTGGCTGAAGACTTTGGCCTGATCCTGGACTTGCTGGCCGAGAGCCTGATTTTGCCCGCATTTCCCGAAGATGAACTTGAGAAAACCCGCTCCCGCATCCTCACCCGTCTGGATGAACGAAGGCACAGCACCCGGGCCATGGCTTCGTTGACGTTCCGCAAACATTTGTATCCGCCCGGCCATCCTTATCGCTCTGCACTGCTGGGCGAGCCTGAAACGGTGCGTAGCGTCAAACGCGGGGACTTACTGCGTTTTTATGAGGAAAAGATCAATCCGGACGACGGCGTTGTGGTTGTGGTGGGAGCGATTTCCGCAGCCGAGGCCCTGACCCGGCTGGAGCAGGCGCTGGGGGACTGGCGACATCCTCAGGCCCGACCCGATCCCGCCATTCCGCCCAGACCGCTGCTGTCGGGCAAAATTCAGGTGGATGTGGCTGTGCGCGGCAAAAGCCAGAGCGATATCATCATCGGCTGGCCCGGCATCGCCCGCAGCGACCCCGATTATTATCCCATGTTGGTTTGCAATAGCATCCTGGGGCGTTTCGGGCTGGGAGGACGCCTGGGCCAGCGCATCCGCGAGGAGATGGGACTGGCTTATTATGCTTACAGCACCTTCAGCGTCAATCGCGGCGCCGGCGCCTGGCAGCTCGGCGCTGGCGTGAATCCCAAAAATGTGGATCGCGCCAGCGAAGCCATGTTGGCCGAGATCCTTCGCATCCGCACCGATCCGGTCAGCGATGAAGAACTGAGCGACGTACAGCGCCAGCTCAGCGGGTCATTGCCCTTGCGCCTGGAGACCAACGCCGGCATCGGCGGCTATCTGTTGAATATGGCCTGGTATGATCTGGGCCTCGATTATCTTGTCCGCTACGCGGATCGCATTCGGGCTGTGGGGGCGGACGATGTGCTACGCGTGGCCCGGGCTTATCTCAGCGCTGATGAATATGTGCTGGTGGCGGCAGGCCCGTCCGCGGAGGAAAGCTGATGTTGCGTTCGGGCGTGGATATCATCGAGATCGCCCGGCTGGAGCAGGCGTTGGCCCGGCATGACGACGCATTCTTGCGCCGCATCTACACCCCCGCCGAGATAGAACGCTATGGCGACCGTCCGCAATCTCTGGCCGCGCGCTGGGCCGCCAAGGAGGCGGTGGCCAAGGCCCTCGGCACTGGCATCGGACCGGTTGGCTGGACCGAGATCGAGGTGCTGGCGGATGAGCGCCGGGCGCCGACCTTGCGCCTGAGCGGGCGGGCGGCGGCGCTGGCCCGCGAGCTGGACCTGGCCGAATGGGCCGTCAGCCTGTCGCACACCGACGAGCTGGCCATCGCCTTCGTGGTGGCCACGGGCCCGTCGCATCACGCCCGTCGTCGCCAGAAATCGGAGCCAAGATAGGTCAGCCAACCGATCACAAAGAGCGCGGTGAAGCCATTGGCGGAAGGGGCGGTTTTGGTGGCCATGCTATAAATTTGAAGGACAAAAAAGCCCAATGTCAGAACCACGAAGCCGTCCCGGGCCGCCTGATTTCGTATGGCCTGGCTGTATTCATCACTCCGAAAAGGCGTGATGCTGTTTTCAGATCGAATGAGATAGCGCCCGCTTTTGGGAAGGTAGAGGAAGACGACCAGCGCGCCGATGCTGAATCCTATCGCCAGCGTCCAGGAGCCGCTCAAAATCAGCGTCAGCGCGCCAAATGCCAGCGCGATGAGGATGCGGGAGATGTAGTATTTCGAGAGATGGCTCATCATTCGCCTCCTTTTGGTTCTTGCAGCCAGAATATCTCTTCGACGGGGCGGTTCAATGCTCTTGCCAACTTCAGGGCCAGTTCGACGGTGGGTTTGTATTTGCCTTTTTCGATAGCGATGATAGATTGACGGGTCACGCCCACCTGGCGGGCCAGTTGCGCCTGTGTCCATCCTTTTTCTCGTCGGAGTTTTTTGAGTTGATTTTGCAAGAGCATGACCTTCCTCGTTTTTGTAATGCTTGCTTTACATTTTAGCAGGTAAATGAGTAAATGTCAAGAGTGCTTTACATTTTTTGCCACCTGAAAGGATTCTCACAATTTTCCCCGCTTAGCGCCTCCCCAGCGCCTCCTCATCCAGACGACGAAAGAAGGCAAGCATGTAGTCGTGGCGGTCGCGTGCTATCTGTCGGGCGGTGGCGGTGTACATATTATCGCTCAGGCCCGCCAGCTTGCACAGCAGTTCGTGGCTTGGCGTATAATCGCGGCTGCCGCCATGCGTCTGGCGATAAACCCGGCGATCGGGGCCGATGATCTGTTCGAGTTCGGGCAGCGGGTGCGTCCACAGACGGTTGCCATGCGTTCCGGCAAAGGCGAAGACCCGGGCCACGCCGATGGCTCCGATGGCGTCCAGTTTGTCCGCATCATTCAGGC
>WGCR01000551.1 GCA_015493675.1 Anaerolineae bacterium | reverse complement strand
TTCTGCAGTCGTTCGATTTCTCGTCCGAAATTCATATTGCTATTCTATCACAGGTTACCTACAATGGTTGCCTACCTGTATAGTTACAATGATTAAAGGCTAAATCAGCATGGTTTTCACTTTGATCATCACTCATTAATCATTGATTCGAGTATGATTGAGCGGAAAGCGGGGAGTCCGCCTCGCAGTGGGTTATTTCCAATAATGGCTCCACTGAAAAAAGGATATTTCACCACGGAGACACGGAGGACACGGAGAAAATCGTAGTAGTTCACAGAGAAATTTCTCTCCAAACCTCGTTTTTTCTTTCTCCGTGCACTCTGCGCCTCCGTGTTGAAGGTTTTTTCAGTATAGCCAATAATGTCTAATGCAGATTTCACCCATCTCCCAGCTATCGAATTGTCACTTGATGCAGAAAACCACCGGCCTGATAAAACGGACTACCCCGATCTTGCGTTTCTCCCGCTCATGTGGCTGGAGAGCAAATCCATCAAGGCCCGGGCCATCTTCTCCGGATCATGCCGCCACGGATGCTCGGGCTCCTGCAATGAGCTGGTGAGCAGACGATAACCGCCTTGTTGCTCGACAGGCAACGGCACCCACTCAGAAGCGCCTCCAGGCGGGGGCGCTGCCGGAATGGCATCATTGGCCAGCACGTAATGAAACAGATTGCCGCCAGCATGACGCTCCAGCGCCATCACATGATCATCCACGTCATAGCCATCTGTCTCCCCCGGCTGGGTGGCGATATTGCACACATACACCTTCAGCGCCCGTGAAGCGCGCAGCGCTTCGGCAATGCCCGGAACCAGCAAATTGGGGATCACGCTGGTGTAAAGGCTGCCGGGCCCGGCGATGATCATATCGGCGTTCAAAATGGCCTTGAGAGATTCGGGATAAGCCGGAGGATTATCTGGTTCCAGATAGACGTGTTGGATGCGTTTCCCTCGCCCCAGTTTTGGAATCAGGGATTCGCCGCGAATGCGTTCAATCCGGCCTTCATCATCCACCGCATCCGCCACCAGTTGCACCAGCGATAACGTGGAGGGCAGCACGCGCCCCCTCACCGCCAGCACCTTGTTGGACATGAGCAATCCCTGCTCAAAGGAGCCGGTCACCCCCGCCATGGCCGCCAGATAGAGATTGCCGAAAGCGTGTCCCCGCAGTCCGGCGCCTTCGGGAAAGCGGTATTGAAACAGACGCTGTGTGATGTCCTCAGCCTGAGACAGGGCCGCTAGATTGTTGCGAAAATCTCCGGGCGGCAGCAATCCCATCTCCCGTCGCAACCGGCCCGAACTGCCGCCATCATCCGCCACGGTGACGATAGCGGTGATATTGCTGGTATAGGCCTTGATCCCGCGCAACACCGATGGCATGCCCGTGCCCCCGCCAATGCAGACGATACGCGGGCCTCGCTGACGCTGGCGATGCCGATACACCTGCGCGGCCACATCCTCATCGGGCGATGTAAAAGGTTCCAGCAGAGATGCATTGAGCTTGATGAACGCCCAGATCGTCAGCGCAATCCCCACAGATCCCACCAGCGCCGCCCTCACCGAATGGGGCAAAAATTGCAGGGTGAGCCAATAAACAAACGGCGGATAGGGACCGGCCAGATACGCCGCCCGCAGCAAATAAGCCAATCCCAAACTGATCAAGGTAATTCCCAGTAACAATGCGATGAGCCAGCGCTTGACATGGATGCCGGGAATCAGCCAAATACGGATGGATCGGAATAATCGTGGCCTGCGCATACATTGATCTTACCCCTATGTCCGCCAATGCGCAAACAAAAGCCCGCCTCGGACTCAACCTTCTGAAAAACCGGATTATCGCAAGGTGATTTTGCCCTTGTAGCCAGGAAAATACTCCCGGACTCTCTCAAGGATATGTCTTGCTTCCGCCTCTCTTATCCCCACACCAAATCGAATCGTATCCGCGCCATAATCAAAAGCCAGGCAGGTTGCTTCCGGCCCTCTGAGAAACCTCTGAGAGCCAGAGATACGGCTACAATCCACACGCAACCGCTCGATGTGCGTCGCATGATACGACCTTGATCGTCCTCTCCCCAACACAGAGCGTCGAAGTGTGACCAGATAATCGCTGAACTCCAGCTCCTCCTTGCCAAACAAATGCCACACCACGTCCCTGATCGACCGGAATCCCGCCACTCCCCACATGAACAACCAGAAGGCGAAAAACAAGGGGACCAGCAATGATTTTATCGTGACAGCACCCGCCTGCTCTGAAATAATCACCAGAGATATAAGAATGCCAAATTTCATAGCCCATAAAAAGGTGATCGCCCAGAAAATCAACCAGATAATCGAGAACAGCAGATTAGGCGACTTTGGAGCAGGAATGATGACAGTGAACCGCCCATTTTGGAAGGAACTGATACTCTTTTCGGGCAAGGGTTTGACGACAGACATAACAAATGAGGTAAAAGAAAGCAGCCCTATGGAAAATCAGGAGATGAGGCAATCATTGGTGAGGAGCACCGCCTGCCGTTTCCGCATCTTCTCAAGACCGCACCTCGTCCCGGGGGTGAACCAGGGCAGGCCCGAAAGCATCGGGGCAGACGCAATGCCGCCACAAGCTGTTGGCCATGATTGATGAAGATATTGGTCTGCTCACAAAAGTGGCGGCAGTGCGAAGAAATGTGGGGCAACAAAAAGCTCGAAGGACACGACCGTATCCTTCGAGCTATGGGAACAAAACCGGGAGAATGAGTAAAATCAACAGTTATCAGAAGCCGTTTGCAATAATCATCGACACCGAATTGTTCACCCATGTCATGAAAAACTGGGCGAAGATGCCAATAGCCAACACCATCACCGCATTGACAACCAGAACCGTCATCAAACCTCTGCTGGCCATCACGCCGCCCTCCACCTCACTTTCTGAGAAGTACATGTGGCGGATGACGTTCAGATAGTAAAATGCAGCGATAATCGTGTTGACGGCGGCCAACGCACCCAGCACCAGCATCTGCTGATTCATGACGGCGGCGAAGACATAGAACTTGCCCAGGAATCCGACCGTGGGCGGCACGCCTGCCAGTGAAAGCATGAACATCGCCATAATCAGGGCCAAAGCGGGAGAACGCGTTGCCAGCCCCTTGAACTGGGAAATGTCAGTAGAGCCGCCGCTCTTTTGCTCGATAGCCAACAACAGCAGAAAAGCGCCGACATTGGTGAAGATGTAACCGAAGAGGTAGATCATGAGGCCGTTCATGCCGCCGAAATTACCGCTCTGATTAACGGCAACCAGGCCCAGCAGGATATAACCCGCCTGCCCAATGGATGAATAAGCCAACATCCGCTTGACGCTCTTCTGCTTGAGAGCCGTCAGGTTGCCCAGGAACATGGTGAGCACCGCAATGGCTCCCAGGATCTGCGTCCAATCGGGCTGGAGCTGAGGAAACGCTGTGAGGATCACCCGCCCCAGCACCGCGAAGCCCGCTGCCTTGGATGCAGTGGAGAGAAACGCGGAGACGGGCGTAGGAGCGCCGTCGTAGGTGTCGGGCGCCCACTGATGGAAAGGCACAAGGCTTGCCTTGTAGCCGATTCCGGCCAGCGCCATCATCAAAGCCACCAGGCCCAGCCAATGAGCGCTCCGGCTGCGGAGCAGCAAGTCGCCGATGGTCGCCAGGTCGGTCGTGCCGGTGACGCCATACAGAATCGAAAGCCCAAACAGCAAAATCGCACCGGCCGAAGCGCCGTAGAGGAAATACTTGATGGCAGCTTCTTCCGAGCGCTTATCACCGCGCAGGAAACCGGCCAGAATATAGGAGGTGATGGACAGGAACTCGATGCCGATGTAAATCAAAATCAAATTCGAAGCGCTGACGACCACGCTGATAGCCAGTGCAGCGAACACCAGTAAAGCGTAAAACTCGCCCAGATACTTGCTGCGCCCGGCCATGAAATTCACCGAAGCGATAATCACCAGCGCTACGCCGATGAAAGCCGCTGTCTTGAAAAACAAACCGTAGACGTCGATAGCCATGGTGAACAGGACAATCTCGCCAGGATGGCCCAGATAAAGCCAGACCGACGCCAGTGCCGCCAGCAGCAGCCCCATGACCGCCACGGTGGCGGCCGTCTTGCCCTCATCCTGTCGACGCCGCGCCAAGTCGACGCCAATGACCGCGAAACCGGTGATCAGCAGAATAAACTCGGGCGCCAAAAGGCGGAGAATTTCTAAAACGTTCAAAATCATCCCTCCTGTTTAATTTAGAAATGAAGGTTGGAGAGGATGTTGGTGGCTGCTTCATTGAAGTACATCAGCAGCGGCGTAGGCCACAACCCCAGGATGATCATCAGGATGACCAGCGGCCACAAGGTGACCTTCTCGAAAAGAGCCATGTCGGTAGGACCGTCGGCATGTTCGCCAAATACAGTGGTCCAATGCGTCCAGCGCTTTGGATCATATTCGCCCAGGAACAGGCTCTGAATGATGCGGTAAAGAATGTAGGCGGCAGTGATGACAATGCCGATGACGCCGATGACAGCCAGCCAGGGCACGATGCCAAAAGCGCCCCGGAAGGTGAAGAATTCAGCCCAGAAGCCAGCCAGGCCCGGCAAACCAAGAGAAGCAAAACCTGCGAACATCATGGTGGCGTAATACACCGGCACCACAGCACTGAGCCCGCCAAACACTTTGAGATCACGAGTGTGAGCGCGTTCATAAACGACGCCGACCAGGAAGAATAATGCGCCTGTGATAATGCCGTGCATGAACATCTGCAGGGAAGCGCCGTTGAAGGCCATGGCGGCGCTTTCTGCCGCGCCTTCCGTTCCCTTCATATTCAGAGCCACGGCCACAGCGCCAATGCCCAGCATGATGTACCCCATATGGCTCACCGAGGAGTAAGCAATCAACCGTTTGAGGTCGGTTTGGGCCAATGATACAAATGCGCCGTACACGATGCCGATGACGCCCAGCGCCGCGACGATCCACCCGAATTGGGCGAACTGCCCGGGGAAAAGGCTGAGCAGCACCCGCAGGATACCGTAAGCGCCCAGTTTCAGCAGCACGCCGGCCAGAATCACCGAGCCAGCCGTGGGAGCGGCGGTGTGGGCGTCAGGCAGCCATGTATGGAATGGGAAGCTGGGAACCTTGATGGCGAAAGCGATGAAGAACGCCCAGAAGGAAAGGGTGGCGAACATCGGAGCATTGGTCCACACGCCCGTCTGCGCCGCCTGCAAAATATCAAAGGTTCCGGTGCTGAGATACACGCCAATCATGGCCAGCAACATAAAAATGGAGCCTGCCAAGGTGTAGAGGAAGAACTTGATGGCCGCGTACTGCGGACGATCCTTGGGATTGCCCCAGATGCCAATGAGGAAATACATGGGCACCAAACCAATCTCCCAGAAAACATAGAACAGGATCAGATCCAGCGATACGAAAACGCCGAACATGCCCGTTGACAGCAACAGGAACAGCAGGAAGAATTCCTTCACGCGTTTGCGAATCACCCGGGCGGAGTAGTACAGGCCCAGGGTAGTTAGCAATGCCGTCAGAAAAAGCAGCGGCACGCTCAGACCATCAGCTCCCACATGATAATTGACGCCAATGGAGGGAATCCAGGCCAGCTTTACCTGATAGGCCATCTGATTGCCATGCATGAAATTCATGGCGTAATCGATGGCCACCCAGATAGTGAGCAGCAACGGAATCAAGCTCCACCAGATGGCGAACTTTTTGATGAGGTCTTCTTTTTCCTTCGGCATCAAGGCGACGATGATGCTTCCCACCACGGGCAGAAAGACAATCAGCGACAGTACCGAACTACGAAGTAAATCCATTGAAATCTCCTCCTCGGTTTACAATTGGAGATAAAGATAAATGCTTACTTTACAGATGTAATTTATTCGAGAATCAGCTTAACTTCCAAAAGGAATCAGCAGCAAAAGAATGACGACGGATAGCAGCAAAATCAGCAGATAATTTTGCGCCTGCCCGGTTTGGATCAGGCGCACCACTGCGCCCGTCCAGGTGGTGACAAGCCCAACGCCATTGACAGCGCCGTCGATGATGTATTCATCGATCCAGCGGCGCAGGGTGCGGGCCAACCAGCGATTGAACGCTCCCACCCAGTTGACGATGCGGTCAATAACGCCCCGATCGAACAGATAGAAGAAACTGGCCAGCCACAATGTGGGTCGCACGGCAATGAAATAATAGAGCTCGTCGAAGTAGTACTTATTTTCAAGAACGGTGTAAACAGGCCCGAGCCAGCGCCGGAGCGGATCAGATTGCTTCGCCTTCAGCGGCTTCCATCCATACACCAGCCAGGCGACCACGATGCCGCTGAGGGCCAGGGTCATGGAGATGAGCGCAGGCGTCCAGTCGAACCGGGCGGGGGCCACGTGCAACCCGTAGAATTCGCCCTGCATCTCCATCAATTTCGCCAGGAAGTCGGAGGCAAGGCCGCCGACGACCGGGAAGTCCACGGGCACGGCCACGAAACCGCCGAAGAGGGCGAAGAAGGCCAGCGCCACCAGGGGCCAGGTCATGGAGCGCACGCTCTCGGGCGCATGTTCGGCGGCCTCGGTGCGGGGGCTGCCGAAGAAGGTGAGAAAGATCTGGCGGAAGGTGTAGAAGGCCGTGAGGAAAGCGCCCGCGGCCAAGGTCCAATACACCGCCATGTGCCCGTCCGCCCAGGCGTGGGCCAAAATTTCGTCTTTCGACCAGAACCCGGCGGTAATCAGCGGGAAGGCGGACAGGGAAGCGCCGCCGATGATGAACGTCCAGCCGGTGATGGGCATGCGCTTGAGCAACCCGCCCATGTTGAACATATCCTGCGGATCAAAGTATTCTTCATGGCCGCCTTCACCGTGTCCATGGGCGTGAGCATGTTCATGCCCGTGGTGAACGCCATGAATCACCGAGCCGGAGCCCATGAACAACAGGGATTTGAAAAAGGCGTGGATGAGCAGGTGAATGATGGCCGCCACCCAGGCGCCAATGCCCAGCGCGGCGAACATGTATCCCAACTGCGAGATGGTGGAATAGGCCAGCACCTTCTTGATGTCTTTCTGGGCCACAGCGATGGTGGCGGCGAAGAGGGCGGTGAAGGCGCCGATGAAGGCCACGAACATCATCACGCCGCTGCCGCCGTGGGCCGCCGCCGAGAACAGGGGCGACATGCGCACGATGAGGTAGACGCCCGCGGAGACCATGGTCGCGGCGTGGATGAGGGCCGAGACCGGGGTCGGGCCTTCCATGGCGTCGGGCAGCCATACATGCAGCGGGAACTGGGCCGATTTGCCGATCGCACCCCAGAAGATGAGCATGGAGATCAATCCCGCCCAGGTCACAGCCCCGAAGAAGGGGAGGTTGACCGTGGTGGTGGAAAGCTCATGCAGGAACTCCTGGTTGGCGAAGATATTCTGGAAATTCAGATCGCCAGCATGGATGAAAAGGAAAATCAGGCCCATCATGAATAGCACATCGCCCACGCGGGTGGTGAGGAAGGCTTTCAGGCCCGCGGCCTTGGGCGTAATCTGCTTGGGATCCGGGTAGCTCTTATCGAACCAGAAGCCGATGAGCAGATAAGAACAAAGCCCCATGATCTCCCAGAAAATAAAGAGCATCAGCAGATTATCGGCGACGACCAGGCCCAACATGCCTGTGGCGAAGAGGGAGATGTAGGCGAAGAAGCGGCTGTAACGGGGGTCCAGACCTTCTTTGGCCGCGTCGGGATATTTCTCGGGATCGAGATGTCCCGGAAAACTCATGTAACCGGTGCTGTAAATGAAGATCATCGTCAGCACGAACCCGACCATGAACAACATCCCCGCGGTGACTGCATCCACGGCCACGCCCATGTGGAAGACGATGTTCCCCATGGGTATCCAGGGCACAGCCAGATCAAACGGCTGCTCCGTGAACTCAGGGTTGACGAAGAACATGATTGCCACAGCCCAGGACAAAATCCAGGCAATGATCACTCCGCCAACGGCGATCTTGGAACTCAGCCGCTTTTTAGGATTGGCGAACAGGATGATCGCAAAAAACGCCAGCGCCGTAGGCAGTGGTATCAACCAAGTCAGGTTAAAAATCGATTCGGACATAAGCGACCTCAATGATTTCGGGAATCAGATGCAGGTGCAAAAGCAGTTAACTAGTGCTTCAGAGCGTTAATTTCCTCAACATTGATGGTCTTGCGGGTGCGGTAGATCGAGATCATCAACGCCAAACCTACGGCTGCCTCAGCCGCAGCAACGGTAAAAACAAAGACAACAAAAATCTGTCCCGACAGATCGGTCGGAGTCAGATAGCGCCAAAAGGCGACGAGATTCACATTCACGGCATTCAGCATCAGCTCCACGCCCATCAGCACGGCGACGGCATTACGACGGGAAAGCACCCCGAAAAAGCCCAGGCTGAATAAGGCCGTTGCAAATATGAGATACCATGACAAAGGCACTGTCACAAGATGGCCTCCTTGGGATAAATCAAGAGAAAAAAGATAAAAGGCAAAAAGTTAACTGTTGCGTTCACGGGCCAGCATAATGGCGCCGACCAGTGCAACCAGCAACAGAACAGATGCGACCTCAAAGGGAACCACATAATGCCCGACAAAACCGGAGCCGATCTGCTGAATAGCGTCGGCAGGCGCTTCGGCAGAAACCGGGGCAAATGGCATCTTGACCAGCAACCAGCTCACCAGACCAAAAAAGAAGATCATGGCGCCGCCTGCAAAATACCATTGTTTGTTGTACTTGCCTAAGTGTTTGCCCATCATCCCCCTGGAGAGCATGATGGCAAACACAATCAGCGTAGCAATCGCGCCGATGTAAATGACGATCTGCGCCATGGCCAGGAATTCGGCTTCCAGCAGAATAAAAAGGGTGGCAACGCCAAAGAAGACGCCAACAAGAAAAAGAGCGGCGTGAAACAAGTTCCGCGCCACAACGACGCCCAAAGCCATGAGCAGGGTGACGACTGCAATGAAAATAAAAAGTATCTGTCCGACCATAAATCCTGCTTCCTTACAAACGAGGGAGTTCGGGAGCGAACAAGCGCTTGTTCTGAGTGCGTGACAGGTCGCTGGTATAATTTCCCAACAACTTCAATGTCACAACCAGAATCACGATATTCGCGACGAAGAGCAGCGCCCAGGTGGCCACATCGGGCAATCCCAACTTCAGTACAACGGCCACGCTGAGGAACAGCGCCAGCCCCATGGGCACCAGCACTTTCCAGCAGAAGGACATCATCTGATCGATGCGCAGACGAGGGAAGGTGGCCCGCACCCAGGCGAAGACAAAGAACATGATAAACACTTTGATAAAGAAGTAAATCACGCCCAAAATGGGGAATTGGGCGGCGCCGGGCCCCTGCCAGCCGCCGAAGAAGAGGGTGACAGCCACAGCAGAGAGCACCCAGGTATTCAGGAAAAACGCCAGATAGAACCAGGCGAATTTCATGGCCGAGTATTCGATGTTGTAGCCTGCCACGATCTCCGATTCGGCCTCCAACAGATCGAAGGGAGCCCGCTCGCCTTCGGCCAGCGCGGCCACGAAATACATGACGAACACGGCAGGTAAAGCGAGCACATACCAGCCCAGACCAAAGAGCCCCCCCTGGCCCTGGGCAATACCGTTCAGGTTCATGGTGCCCGATAGCAGCACCACCACAAGCATCGCCAAACCCACGGGAATCTCATAACTCAGCAACTGCGCCACCACACGAAAACCGCCCAGCAGGGCGTATTTATTGCGTGAAGACCAACCGGCCATCAACATGGCCATGGCTCCCAGCGCGCCAAAGGCCATCAGGTAGAGAACGCCCACATTGATATTAGCGCCCACGACCTTATCGGCGAAGGGGATGACTGCAAAAAGCATGATAATATGGAAGACCGCGATGACAGGAGCCAGATTATAGGTGATGCGATCCGCATTGTCTGGCGTGATAGCCTCTTTCGTCAGCAACTTCAAGGCGTCGGCAAAGGGCTGAATCAACCCCCACGGCCCCACGCGATTGGGGCCCAAACGATCCTGAACGCGACCGGCGACTTTTCGCTCAAACCAAATCAGGAAAATAGCCAATAGCAGCGCAACCACCAATAAAATAAGTGCGCCCAAAATCCAGTTAATCAGCAAAACCCAACCTTCGGGGATGCCGATATTCTCAAGCATTGCAATAAACGCTTCGCCAAATGCTCTCAAATCCATATCATAACTCCAATCAGTATCAGAGGCATTGAAAAATTTCCGGGAAAATAATAAAAGGATGGGCTGATCTAACAATCAGACATGAAAGATGGCAGTGCGATAAGCGCTACTGCCATTCCAGAGCATTCTTCTTCCAGGCGTAAACCAAGCCTACCAGCAGGATAAAGACGAAGATAATGGCTTCAACCAGAGCAAAAAGCCCAATCTTGTTGAAAGCCACCGCAAAAGGAAAAAGAAAAATCGCCTCGATGTCGAAAACAACAAAAATCAAAGCGA
>WGCR01000550.1 GCA_015493675.1 Anaerolineae bacterium | reverse complement strand
GTTTTGACCTGTCTGCATAGGTAGACCAGGCGGCCAGAGGCCCTCAGTTCTGATTTTAATCGGTGGATTCCTGAAAGTCGCGAAGCACTGGTATAACCTTTCAACCTGGTGTTCAGTAATTACACGAAGGGAACCACCTAGTGCACAGATTATACAGATTTTTGGTGGTGGGAAATGGGATGCTGATGGCGCTGATTGACGCTGATCTTTTTCTGGTTCGATCTGCGGGCGTTTGCGTTATCAGCGTTCTGCTCGTCCCACTTTGCGGAGGACTTCCACCACCCGCTTTTGGTCCGCGGCGATCATGGCCGTGCCGGAGGGGAGGCACAGTCCCCGGGCAAACAGGTCTTCCGAGACGCTGCCGCCGACTCTCTCACACTTTGCGAAGACAGGCTGCAAGTGCATGGGCTTCCACAAAGGCCGGGATTCGATATTTTCGGCTTCCAGAGCTAGACGGATCGCCTCGCGGTCGGCTCCGAAGCGAGCGGGATCGACGGTGATGACGGTGAGCCAGCGATTGTGCAGGCCCCAGGGGGCTTCGGGCATGAAATCGATGCCGGGGAGATCGGCCAACGCCCGGCGATAGCTCTCGAATATCTCCCGCTTGCGTCGCACCCGCTCATCAAGCGCCTGCAACTGACCGCGACCAATGCCCGCCAGCACGTTGCTCAGGCGGTAGTTGTAACCGATCTCGGAGTGCTGGTAGTGGGGTGCCGGGTCCCGGGCCTGGGTGGCCAGTTTGCGGGCGTGGGCGATGAGTTCGGCGTCGTCGGAGACCAACATGCCGCCGCCGGAGGTGGTGATGATCTTGTTGCCGTTGAAGGAGAAAATGCCCGCCTGACCAAAAACGCCGGGCGAACGGCCTTTGTAGGTCGCGCCCAGCGCTTCGGCTGCATCCTCGATGAGGGGCACGTCGTATTGGTTGCAGATGGCGAGGATGCGATCGATGTCTGCGGTTTGGCCGTAGAGATGGACGAGGATGACGGCCCTGGGCGGTTTGCCCTGGCGGGCCTTGCGGGCCAGGGTTTCGGCCAGCAGGTCGGGATCCATATTCCAGGAGGTGCGCTCGCTGTCGATGAAGACCGGTTTGGCCCCCAGGTAGACGACGGGGTTGGCGCTGGCAGCAAAGGTGAGGGTGGAGACGATGACTTCGTCGCCCGGGCCTACGCCGAGATGGATGAGGGCGAGATGGATGGCGGCGGTGCCGGCGCTGAGCGCGAGCGCGTGCTTTGCGCCCACTTTGGCCGCGAACTCCTGCTCGAACGCGTCCACGTGCGGGCCCAGGGGCGCGATCCAGTTGGAATCGAAAGCTTCCTGAACGTATTGCATTTCCCGCCCGGACATGTGAGGCGGGGAGAGGTAGAGGCGGCTTTTCTCGGAAATGCGATTATCCTTGACAAATAGAGTGGGTGAGCGTATACTATGATCAGAAAAGCGGTATCGTAAGTCCTGGAAACCCTGGGTCTTCGTAGAAGGCGCCTAGCTCCTGCTGAAATGCAGGGGGACAGATTGAAATCGGGGACCAGGGAGAGCCGCTTTTGTTTTTGTCTGGGGATGGGAAGGGGGCTACCACAGGAGTTGCTGAATCACTTCTTCGACGATTATTTTGTCCTGGATGATTGCATAATACTGTTCATCATTTGCTTCATACTTCTGGAAAAGCGCCCAGGCCACGAAATCAACGGCCTGGAGGCCTTTTATGTTGCGTGAATCCTCCTGATGAATCAATACGACTTCTTGGGGCAGGTGGGCAATGCCTGTACGGATAGCGACTTCCAATTCTCGCCTGAGTGATTTTTTGGTATAACGTTTGTCAAGAAACAGTTCAACTCTGGGCCATTTCGAGACGCAGTGAGCAGCCACATGGGTAACGGCTTTGCGATAGATTTTTTCAGGATCTGTAGGCGGGCGTTGAATAGCTCGTTTATCGACGATAACAGCTATGATTTCAATGTCTTCAGTAGCAATTGCTGTCAAAAAACGGGTAACGACTCGTTGGCTCGACGAAGATGCCTTCAGTTCAGTCATCCGAACATGATGTCCAAGTTTCTGATGAGCTCTTTTTACGTGTCGCTCGATTTTCCGGGGCGTATGCGTTGTGAGCAAAGCAACGACAAGAACATGACTCCCCGAAAAAGGATCGACGCCGCCAGATTCATCGAGAAAGCCGTAGTGCATCGTCCTCATTGTGGAGCCAGAAGTCATGCTCGAAGGCGGTCACATTCGTGCCCAGGGGCGCGATCCAGTTGGAATCGAAGGCTTCCTGAACGTATTGCATTTCCCGCCCGGACATGTGGGGCGGGGAGAGGTAGAGACGGAGAGGGGTCATGGGTGGCGGTAGGAGGGGAAGTAAGATGAATCGGAAATGGATTCGTTATGCTTGCGAACCCATTGCTCCCTTTTACGCACGAGCTGTTCGTAAACCTGGGGTTGAACAATCCATTTCCAGATAAAAAACCGGCGTCGCAATGGTGAAAAGCCGGCCTTGAATCGAAAAAGGGCGTCTTCCTGGGAGCCAACGCCGCCGCCAAGATGTAGCCAGCGCGCACCGGACGCCTTTCCCCATTGCCGGACCTCATCAATGATGAGTTTCGACGGCGCCCATTTCAAACAATCATCTGAACTGGCGGAGAGGTGGTATTCGATGATGTTTTGAGTCTTGACGAAGAGCGACGCCGCACAGAAGTTTCCATTCATCGTTGCGACATACAATCGCAATCGATCTCCAAGCGCTGTGCGTAAGTCATCGAAATAAGTACGGTTGAAAAAATAGTGAGGTGCGGCATGCACGCGCTGCATTGTCTGATGGTACAGATCAATAAATGCTTCGTAGTTTGCCCACTCATCATCGTGTTGCACCTCCATTCCCTCCCGTCGGGCGCGCCGCACCTCGTAACGGTGACTTTTTCGGTAATGGGCGGTTTGCTCTTCTTCCGTCAGGCCAAGGTCGATGATAACGGTGTCGCTGAGGCCGATGATTTCTCCGTGGTGGGTCAGGAGTTGGTGGTTTTTCAGCAACGGGTTTAGTCGTGAGAAAACACTGATCCAATCCTGAGAAAGGGCGTAACGGTTCAGTTGCTGGTGAAACCGGGCGATGAACGCCTGATCTCCCCGGGTAGCGGCATTGGTGATGGGCCCGGGATAACCGTAAACCGATGTAGCATCCCGGTAATCCGTGAAGGTATCCAGCCCCGGAATCTGGCTGATCTCCCGCACCATCAAGGGTAAGGCAATGAACTTGTCACCCTCCTCATATACCAACAGCGTTCCCGCACCGTCCCCCTGCTTTTCGTGCAATGTGTGATAGCCGGGAAGATGATAAAAATCGTAGCTGTCAGCGCTCTTTATCGTTTGCTCCCATTCACAGTTTTGGCTTGCGAAAATTATTGATAATTCTGACATTGGTGCACTTTGGAAAAGTCTAATCCAATTGCCCGAATTCCTGGTTAAGTTTTACCCAGGCCGTCATAATTTTATCGCTATCGGGCTCGTTATGAAGATCGTATTTTTGAATTTTGAAACGGTCTGGAGGTGAAGAGGATAACGACACAGAAGCTCCCTGACGGTTTATCATCCGTAATGCATTTTTGATGGCTTCACCGGGTGAATTGCAGAGTTCTTCATAGGTCAGGGATAAGATGTTTTCTTTTGGTATCTGTTTCAATTGCTCCCGATAGCGTTTTTCAAGAAAATAGACCTGCCCGGCCACCTGCTCCCAATAAGGTTTGTTTGCCAACCACTCATATTCTTTCGGCTTAAGCGACCCCCATTTTTCAACAGAACCCAGGAATTGGTGACGAAATCTCAACAAAGAAAGACTATTTTGAATTGGATCTCTGCGAATATGGAGCCAACGCGTCTTGGGTAATATCATCTGCATTTGAGGAATGTGCCAGGCCAAAAGCAAAGATTTGAAAAGGATTGGGCCACCGTACGCCCGGGTCATATTCGTAAAAATCAACCGTACGCGCTCCCAATCGATGTTTTTTTCTTCTTCCGGCTCGCGCATTTCCTGATAATCCAACAATTCCGACCAGAAATAGCCAAACTCGTGAGGTTCCTGGATGCCCTTTGTTCTGCCGAATTCGGATTGGTAGGAAGAGCCGATGTTTCGGGGAACGACCTGGGCGGAGAGTCGAATGCCGTATACCGGCGCTTTCCAGAATGCGGCGATCAGATTGTTGATGTAGCCGATGTTGGTATGTGCAGCCAGCACCTGGGTGAGCAATGTTGTGCCAGAACGCGGTGCGCCGATGACGTGCACGGTGGGGAAGCGTTCGGGCAGATTATCGATATAGTCTTCCTCTTGATGTGGCGCGAGAATATGATTCAGCCGGGCCAGAAAGTTTTCCTGATCGGGGTCTTTGCGGAATTTATCTGTAACTTCCGGTTCGATGCGTTTGATCATGAGACTCTGTTGGTTTCGTCGTTTGGAGGTTGGGCCAGATCATCGACTTCGTGGGGGTTCCGATCCATGACGATGCCTTCTCGTAGCAGGACAACTTTGATGGTTTTCAGCAGTATCTTCATGTCCAGCCACAGGGAGTAATGTTCGATGTACCACACATCATACTCGATGCGCTGGGACCACTTAAGCGTGTTTCTGCCATTGATCTGGGCCAGTCCGGTTACGCCCGGTTTCATCAGCAGGCGTTGTTTTTGATAGTCGGTGTATCGGGGGTAGTGGGTGGGCAACACCGGGCGCGGCCCGATCACTGACATTTCTCCCTTGAAAATGTTGATCAATTGTGGCAGCTCGTCAAGGCTGAGCGCCCTCAAGAATTTGCCAACGCGTGTAATGCGATTTTTCTTCGTTACCCGGCCCTGTTCATCCAGAAATTGATCGGCGTTGACGATCATCGTGCGGAATTTGTAGATTTTGAAGATCGAGCCATCTTTGCCCAACCGATCCTGGGTGAAAAACACTGGCCCGCCATCATCCAGTTTGATGGCGAGCATAATCGCCAGCCACAACGGCGAAAGAATGAGGATCAGAAACAGGGCGAATACCCTGTCCAGGATGTACTTGATTGCGATCTGATTATGATGCTGCATACGCTTGTACGGTTTGTTCCAGCACTGCCGCCAGTTCTGCGACCTGTTTTTGTTTGTTGAATCGCTCTTGAACGGCCGTCAGGCCGCGTTCGCCCATTTCTTCACGTTTTTCCGCGGGCATTTTGTAAAGAGCCAGGGCGGCATCAACCAGAGCGGAGGCATCCTGAGGCGGACAAACAATCCCGGCGCCGATTTCCTCAATCACATCCGCTGCATCTCCCCGCACCGCAGCCAGCACTGGCTTGGCGCTGGCGAGATAGGCGAATATCTTGTGGGGAATGGTGATCTCGAAAAGCGGATCATCTTTCAGGTGCACCAGCAGGACATCGGCCAGGGCGTAGAGACGGGCCATTTCTGACGCTGGATAACGCCCCAGGAATTTGACGTTGGATAATCCTTTCTCCTCTGCCTGACGTTGCAAGGTGGGCAATGTAACGCCATTGCCGACCAAAACAAACTGGATTTCGGGATGTTCGCGCAGGCTGTCAGCAGCTTCCAGCACCACATCCAGAGCCTGGGCGGCGCCGATGTTGCCGCCATACATAATGTTGAATCTTCCGGCCAGCCCGAGTTTTTCTGCCAGGTCGGGGTCAGGCTGCGCCGGATAATACACATCTGTATCCACCCAGTTGGAAATGACGTGGATTTTTTCTTCCGGGACGCCTTTTTGAATAAGGTTTCTTTTGAACCCGGGAGAGATCACGCAAACCGCATGGGCTCTTTTGTAGATTTTTTTTGCAAATCGATCAATCCAATCAAGAATTTTTTCATTGTGCAGCATCCCGGTCGCCCGTAAGGTTTCGGGCCACATATCCTGCACCTGATACACAAAGGGCGCCCCCCACAGTTTGCTCAGAAGGATGCCGGGAAATCCGATGGTCAAGGGGGGATGATAAACAAAAATGACGTCAGGTTTTTCAACCAGCCATTTGCCAAAGAGCGCACTGCTAATCGCAAAGGAAATGTAGTTCAAGGCGCGCTTCAGGCCGGATCGGCTGTGATCAGGGTAGAGAAAAGCACGTCCCACCGGAATCTCATCCAGTGTTTCTTTCATCCAGGGGCGCAACTTGTAGCCCGGAGCCAGCTCTCCCGTAGGATAGTTGGGAAATCCGGTCAGCACTTCGACATCGTAACCCAGTGCGTGCAGTGTGGTGATGAATTCTTCCGGAGTGTGCGCCGGTTCCGGAGGATACCATTGGCTCAGAAGCAGAATGCGCATAGGTGATTTATTTTCGCCAGACGACGCGGTTGACGTAATCGGTGTAGCTGAGGATGATGCGGGCGACTTTTTCGGAGACGTTGGGGACGTTGTAGGCGCTTACGATACGTAGCAGGCGACGTTCTCCCCGCGGCTGCGACTCCAACACGGCCAGGCCCTCGCTTATCCGCTGCCACGACAGCCCCACCATCATCACTGCCCCTTCCTCCATACCCTCAGGCCGCTCATGGGCCTCGCGGATGTTCAAGGCAGGGAAGTTGAGGATGGAGCTTTCTTCAGTAATTGTGCCGCTGTCGGAGAGAACGGCCTTGGCGTGCATCTGCAAGTGGACGTAGTCGCTGAACCCGAAGGGCTTGTGCAGCTCCACCAGCTCGGGCAGGGTGACGCCCTCGGCCCGGAAGCGCTTGCGGGTGCGGGGATGGGTGGTCATAATCACCCGACGCCCGGTCTCGGCCAGCTTCGTCAGCACCTCCACCAGATTGGCGAACTGGCGGGGCGAGTCCACATTCTCCTCGCGATGGGCGCTGACCACGTAGTAGCTTTCGGGCTCCAGGTTCAGCCGAGCCAACACGTCGGATGCCTGGATTTTGGGCAGATAATGATGCAGCACCTCGTACATGGGGCTGCCGGTGACGATGACCCGGTCGGGCGGCAGGCCCTCGCGCAGCAGGTATTCGCGGGCGATGTGGGAGTAGGGCAGGTTGATGTCGCTGATGTGGTCGATGATCTTGCGATTGATCTCCTCGGGCACGCGCTGATCGAAGCAGCGGTTGCCCGCTTCCATGTGGAAGATGGGGATTTTCAGCCGTTTGGCGGAGATGGCGGCCAGGCAACTGTTGGTGTCGCCCAGGACGAGAACCGCGTCAGGCTGAATCTCCCGCAGGGCCGCGTCCGCGCGAGCGATGACGAGGCCGATGGTCTCAGCCGCGGTGGCGCCGGCCGCCTCCAGAAAATAGTCGGGCTTGCGCAGCTCCAGATCATCAAAAAATATCTCGTTCAGTTCGTAGTCGTAATTCTGGCCCGTGTGGATGGTGACGTGCTCGGTGTAGCGATCCAGCGCGTCCATCACGCGGGAGAGGCGGATGATTTCGGGGCGAGTACCGATGATGGTTGCGATTTTCATAAGAACCTCAGAACCTCAGAGCCTCAGATGGCAGAACCTCAGATGGCAGAACCTCAGAAACTCAGAGGTCAGGGCTGCAGTGGCTGGGGAGGGTTAGCGTTTGGGGATGAGAAAAGGGAAAGGGTTGCGAAGCATGGAGCCTGGCATCTTGCCAACTTCTTCATTGAGCGCAACAAGATGAGCGTGTTGGCTACCAGAAATATAACCTCAATCGTGAGCAAAATCCAATGATGAAGCTGTCTCACTGTTTTCGCCGTCGCAGTCGGTGAGTTTGCTGATGAAATGGGCCTGGTAACGTCGCTTGGCCCAGGCCTCACGCAGATTGAGGCAGACAGACCGAGAGGATCGGCGTATCTGACTGGTCAGGGCATATCGTTCTTCCGGAGGAAAAGATTTGGTGACTTCATAGATCAGCATCGCAAGTTGATACGCTTTCTGATAAACAACTAAATCCTTCGCTGATCTGATTTGCTTACGCTTTTCCACTAGAATTGTCCTTCCTCTGTAGCTCTGACCTCTGGCCTCTGACCTCTGGCCTCAAACTTCTTCGTAAAACGTATCCGGTTTCTCCGGATCAAAAATCTCGCTGGCCCAAAACAGCGTAATTAGCTCGGTGTCGCCCACGTTTTCGATGTTGTGCGTGTATCCGGGCGGAATATCCAGCACCCGGAAATCCTTCCCCGACACCCGATACTCGATCACCTCTGGCCTCTGACCTCTGTCGCTCTGGATTTTCCTAAATCGAATCACCGCCTCACCCTCCAGCACCAGGAACTTCTCCGCCTTGCTGTGATGATAGTGGTTGCCGCGGGTGACGCCCGGTTTTGTGCGAGAGACGAAAATCTGCCCGAAGTGCTGCGATTTGATGAATTCGGCCAGGCAGCCGCGCTCATCGCAGCGCTGGGTCAGATCGTAGGCGAAATCATCCTCATCCAGATAGGTGAGGTACATCCCGTAGAGCTTTTTGACGAAGGGATCGCTGAAATCGGGCGTGATCAGGCTATCTCGCATGACCCGGAAAGAGCGAATCAGCTCCGCCAGCCGCCCCAACGTCACCGGATACTCCGGCTCCACCCGCCGCCACAAAACCCGCCCCTCTGGTCCACTGCCTTTCTGGCCTTCTGGCCCTCCGTCCTTCTGGAGTTCTGAAACAAACGCCCGCACCACGTCATCGATGTGAATCAGCCGCACCACCCGATTGGGATCGGAGATGGTGATAGGCAGGTCGTGAGCGATATTGTAGCAGAAGGTGGCGACCACGGTGTTGTAATTGGGCCGGCTCCATTTGCCGAACACGTTGGTGAGGCGGTAGATGATGGCCCGCATTCCCGTCTCCCGGGCGTAATCCATGACCGCTTCTTCGGCCAGTCGCTTACTGCGCCCGTAGGGATTTTCCAGCTCCGCCTGGATGGAGGAGGAGAGCAGGATGGGCGGGGGATCGGTGCGTCGGGCCAGACGATCACAGATAGCGCGGGTGAAATCCGCATTCCCCTCGAAGAATTCCTCCTCCCGCTGGGGCCGGTTCACGCCCGCCAGGTGAAAGACGAAATCGGCTTCATCCAGCCATGCGGCCAGGTCGTCGGGCGTGTTGGCGAGGTCGTAGCCGAAGATTTCGATATCGTCGCGGCATTGGAGACGTGCGATCAAATTGCGCCCGATGAAGCCTTGGGAGCCGGTGACGAGCACTCTCATATCAAACCATTCTCCTCCGAGCCATTGGTCAATGCCCGCTGGATGTAATCGAGCTTCAGCAGCATCTCGGCCATTTCATCCACCGAGAGCCGGTGCGTATTGTTGGAATTGTAATCCTCGGGCGCGATGTCGGGCGGCGCGCCCTGGGAATAATAGAGATCGTAGTTCAGGTCCCGGTTGTCCGCCGGCACGCGATAGTAGCCTCCCAGGTCCTGGGCTCGCATCATCTCCTCGCGGGTGAGCAGGGTTTCGTACTGCTTTTCGCCGTGTCGGACGCCGATGATCTCGATGGGGGCGTCGCTGTCGAAGATTTTTTTCAGGGCCAGAGCCAGAGTCTCGATGGTGGCGGCGGGCGCCTTTTGCACAAAGAGATCGCCTGGTTCGCCATGTTCGAACGCGTAAAGCACCAGGTCCACGGCCTCGTCGATGCTCATCATAAAGCGGGTCATGGTGGGATCGGTGACAGTGAGAGGTCGCCCGGCCTTGATCTGCTCCACGAACAGGGGAATAACCGAGCCGCGAGAGGCCATGACGTTGCCGTAGCGGGTGATGGTGATGACGGTGGAATCCCGCTCCGCGGCCACACGCGATTTGGCTACAGCCAGCTTCTCCATCAGGGCCTTGGTGATGCCCATGGCGTTGATGGGATAGGCGGCCTTGTCGGTGCTGAGCACCACCAGGCGCTCCACGCCCGCGGCCATGGCTGCATTCATCACGTTTTCTGCGCCCACGGCGTTGGTCATCAGCGCTTCCATCGGATAGAACTCGCAGGAGGGCACCTGCTTGAGCGCGGCCGCGTGGAACACATAATCCACGCCGACCATGGCGTCCAGCAGACTTTCGGGCCTGCGCACGTCGCCGATGTAGAATTTCAGCTTCCTGTTGCGATAGGCCAGACGCATATCACTCTGTTTTTTCTCGTCCCGGCTGAAGATGCGGATCTCGCGAATATCGGTCTGCAAAAAGCGACGCAGCACCGCGTTGCCAAAGCTGCCCGTGCCGCCGGTAATGAGGAGGGTTTTGTCTTTGAACATAGGTTATGTGTGGCTTTTAGCCAGTGCAGAATAGAAAAGCTGTCGGTTGGCTTCGATGATGGCCGGATCGTTGATGAAGGCATCTGCCACCTGCCGGGCGCCTTGCGACCATTTCTGCCAGGTGGGATGATCCATTTCAACGATCTGTCGGATGGCTTGCTGGAAAAGAGTTGGTTGGTCCAGAGGCAGGTCCCAGCCTGCCCGTTTTTGCGTCAGTTCTCGCCAGGGCGTGCGATCGCTGGTGATGACGGGACATCCGGCGGAAAGAGATTCCAGGATCACATGCCCGAAGTTTTCACCCAGCGTGGGGAAGAGGAAAGCATGGTAGGCTGCGAAAACCGTTGACACCTGATCTGGCTCGACCGGGCCCAAATAGGACGCCGTGATATTCTCGGGGAGGTCGGCAATGCGTTGTTGGCAGGTGCGCCAGTACGCCTCATCCTCTTTCGGCCCGTAAATGTCGAAGGTGATTTCCCCCTGCACCTGCGCAAGCTGCTGCAGCGCAAATGCCAGATTCTTCATCCTGGCAATACGGGAAAGGAAGACAAGCCGGGCTGCCCCTTTGGTTTTGGTCGGGCGAGCAGTGGGCGCTGCGCCCCTCATCTTCGGTGGCAGGTTGGGGGCCACCAGGATGCTGGGATTTGAATCAAGATGGAATCGGGCGACAAGTCGCCGGATATCTGCGGCCTCGAATTCGCTGGAAGCCTGCCAGATCAGGTTGCGGTACAGCCCTGAAATCCCGGCAAAGGTTAAGAAAAGACGTTTCTTCGGCCACTTGATTTGAAGCGCTCCCGGTGAAAATTCGCCGCGGGGAGCAATGATCCAGGGGCGGGCGGGAAGCAATCCCAGACGCCGGTAGGTCATGGCGTGCACGGTCAGTTGCGAGAAAAAACTGTTCAGATAGAGGAGATCGTAGGATTCCTGCGTCAGGTGATGGCGGAAGGACAGAAACTTGCGCTGGTCCGGCGAGAGATAGCAAACCCGTTCGTGCGTTCGTTGCATCCAGACATTGGGCTGAATATCCGGATAGGGTTGGACATCATCCAGATCGCGGTCGGCGGTCAGAATGCGGAAATCAAATTCTTCGCCGAGGCGGGCGATGAGATTAGTGAGGGTGCGGATCGGGCCCCCCGCCTTGAATCCGGGCAAATACGATGCGATGGTCGTCAGGATGATGGGGTTCCTCATATCCCCACGGCGCCTGCGGTCTTGTCGGCTTGTGTCATCGTCTGAGATGGTTGTGCGGACCATAAGAGAAACATTAATGTCATCAACACTACCCACACAAGGATGGATGAACGATTGATGGTAAGCACTGGCGCTCCAAAACCAGCGAAAAGAACTAGCGCCACCAGCAATAGCGCCATTTTCGCTTCTATTAAGCCGCTGGCCAGCTTACGGAAGAATGACAATCCAAGAATAATAAGAATGCCAAGGTAAATTGTGAGAGCGATGAGGCCGCCCTGATAGAAGAATTCAAGGTAAGCATTGTCAAGAGCAAAGTTCACGCCAAAACCGAATCCAACCAAAGGAGAGACATCCCAGACCAATCGGAATAAATGTCCAACAAATGAACTCTGATTTAGACGTCCTCCGGAATAAAGTGAAAGGGCTCCAACTTTCGAGACTTGTTTATAATCAAATAACTGTAAGAGGTATTGTGCTCCAACCCATCGTCGAAAGCTGGTGAGCAGACCCGTAACGATGACAAGGAGAATAAAGACGCCTCCCAATCGTTTTGCTCTACGAGTATTGAGCACCCAGACTGCAAAGAGAATTGCTGCTGGGATACCACCTAAAAGAAATACTTTTGAAATAGATAAGAGTCCGCCCGCAATTAATAAGATACCGACATTCAATAACAAAAAGGAACCAGCCTTTTGCCTCAATAGCAGGTAAACCCACAATAGTAGCCCGATTGAATATGCAAGTCCTGCTTCGAATGGTTGATTAAAAATACCCAGATAGCGCCCGTTTGTGAGCGATCGCCCCCAGACAGTTTCCAGAAAGTTATCACCCCTCAAAAACCAGTGAACAATTGACCAGGTATCAACAAAAATGGTGGCAATCGAAAGGATGGCGTTCAATGCCAACAGGATGATAATTACCCAAGCCGCTACCTTCAGGAACTTTATTTGTTCATCGAAAGATAATTCCTTGAGCAATTCTCCTAAAATAAACAGCAAGGCCAGCGGCTGAATCATGTTTTCCATTTCCGCTATGATGAAGAAGGAAAAGGTTTCTTTCGTAAAATAAGTTATCAAGATCAGCCAGAAAATCAGCAACAACCATAAGGTTAAAATGATGTGGTAAATGCGCGGCGTGGCTTTTTTGGGATTAAGAAAATAACGAATCAGAAGAATGACAGCGAGAGGATAAATAATAAGATGTTCCAACCTTACGCCGCTATTTCGAAAAATATAGGGGCCAAACGCTGAAATAAGAATAAGGGAAAGTATGATATACACGCCCTTACCTTTCGATCGTTCCCTCCTTTTTAAATAGGAGTATGGTTGGCTGACAGTCTGCTTGTTTGTATTTGCTGTGTGCATAGTGGCATTCTACAATAAGTTGCATGATTAGTTGATTAAGCTGAAATAAATTTCACTTAGCTTTAATCCCTGAACGCTGGCATCAAAATGTCGTTCAACGTGATAGCGGCCTTGTTGGGTCAATTGTGTCCACTCACCAGGATGTTCAATGAGCCAAATGAGTCGATTGGCCAAAGCATCAACATCATGTTCAGCAACAAGCCAGTCCTTCTTCCCATATTCAACGACTTCGGGGATATCGCAATGCGTGGTGCTGACAATGGGCATACCGGTAGCCATCATTTCAATCAGTACGACTGGTGCACCTCCTTCCGAGTCACCATCACTGGCTGTCACACTGGGAGAAAGAAATATGTGATGTCGAAATGCTTCTGCCAGGATCACTTTGTAAGGCTGATAACCTAACAATCGTACCCTGGAAGTTAATTCTAAGGATTCAATAAGGGTAAGAATACGACGCTTTTCATTTTGACTCGAATTTTCTTTGCTAGCGTCACCGATAATAGTAATTTCCAAATCCACTTGGTCTTTTATTTTTCCTAAAGCAAGCAAAGCATCCGGAATGCCTTTTTTCTCACGGAAACTGGCAACAATTAGCACACGGAGTGTTTCTCCTTGGCGCCATTTCCGTGGTTGGAAGGATAAGTTCTCTAGCGGGATGCCCAAATGATGGACCTTGATTTTATTTGCGGGACAGCCCTGTGCAGCTAATGAACGCGCCATATAGGGGCCTTCGCATAAAAACAGATCGGCTTCTTCAAAGAGCTGGGTATATCGTTTACGCCAAACCGGATGTTGTTGTGGCACTTTGTTCACATCCAATCCATAGAATGTGACGACGTGTTTCAACTGGTTTCTCTTGGCTGCAATCAGATTATGCCAGCCTGTGGTGCCAAAATGAGAATGAAGCACTGTGGCTCCTTCTTGCTTAGTGATATTGGCAATGGGGCCAATTCTATATTGGATTCCTAGCTTTCGGAGTGTGCGACTAAGAAAGTAGTGCAAGCCGAGAGGTGAGTTGCTGGCGTAAATTCGTGGAAGTTCGAATTGATCAAGATTCTGAACATGTTCGCAAGAGATGATAGCCTTGATCGTATCTGGCAGATATTTGACCTGATTATACATCCAGGTTTGGGTTTGAGGCAGCCAGATTGGATAACTATGAATTACAGAAAGTTTACCTGTCATTTCGGATGTTGGTCCCGACTTGTTCAAAGTAGAAGTTTTGCTTTCACCGTCAGTTTTTTCAATTGTTGTCGATTTATCATATAGTTACTCGTCAAATAAGCTGTAGCGCCTATTGTAACAGCGAAGGTTAGGTTGATAACGTCAGAGAAGTGTGATGAAAAAAGGATCAAATATGTGTAAATTATTAAACCCATTGCCAAGGTGTTTAGTAAATGCAGTTTTAGTACTTCTACCAAGTCTAGGAACTTTAGTTTTATCAAACGAAAGGGTATTGCGAAGCTAGGATAGGTGAGGAGCATTATTGCTCCTGAATATGCCAAAGCAACGCCAATGAGTCCATAGCGAATGCCGACAAGGAAAGCAACAATAACTATAGAAACGGAAAAAATGCCCCAGCGGAGTAACCAATCTGTTTTACCTTTGGCTTGATATATCAGGCCAACGGTTGCTGCGATGGACTGAATGGCGCCAACGGGGGCAAGTATCTGGATTAAAAAGGCGGATTGCGCCCATTTTTCACCAAAGATCACGGAGACCAAAGGATGGGCTAGCAGAAAGGCCCCCATCATTAAGGGAAAAGTGAAAAATGCAATTGTAGAAGCTACATCGAGATAAACACGGGAAAAATAGGCGTTGTCTGTTTGGATTTTGGAATAAACGGGGAACATTACTTTGCTGACAACGGCGGAAATATTCTGGACGGGGAATAGTAGTATTTGATAGGCCAATGTGTAGTATCCCAATGCTGTAGCTCCCAAGTACCGGCCGATCAATAGATAATCTGTGTTTCGGGATAAGAAGTTAAGGATATTAAATCCAGTAAGATTTAAGCTGTACGAAAGTATGGTTTTTAATTCAGTCCAATCAAACTTGAGTTTTGGACGCCAGTTCGATTGTAGCCACAAAAAGACTGTTGTCAAAAAGACTGTGCTTATAGTCTGGATGACTAGACTCCAAACGCCTGCTCCCATAGTAGCGAGGGCAATTCCTGACGCTGATCCAATAATGATGGCGGTTAATTCGATTTTTGCCAACTTATTGAATGCCAGAGAACGTTGCAACAAGGCATTTTGTACTATTCCCAATCCCGAAAGGATGAATGTGGTTGCAAAAACTTGCATCACAGAAGTCAATCTTGGCTCATGATAAAACCAGGCGATGAGCGGAGCGCCGGCAAATAGGATTGTTGTAGCAACTGCCCCAAATCCTACATTCAGCCAGAAGATGCTCGAAATTAACGGGTCTTCAATTTCCTTTCTCTGAATGATTGCAGCGGAAGTTCCCAAATCCTTGAAGATATTTAGAAATCCCAAAACAACAAGCGCCATTCCCACCAACCCAAAATCATCGGGCGATAGTAATCGGGCAAGGATGGCAGTTGTTAGGAATTGTGCCCCCAGACGTCCTGCCCGAGAAATGGCTGCCCATTTGACTCCTTTAGCTGCCTGGTGTTTCAGCGTTGTCATGGCTTTTTTGCTACTACCATGTACATCCAAGTCCACTGCTCAGTTTTATCGATTTTATTTATTAAATAGACAAATCCCTGAATCGATAACCCAATAATATCAATGATATGTAACCATCGCAATGGGCCTCTGTTAAACCTATAAATGTAGTAGACAAATAACTGTCCAAAAGTCACCCAAAACCCTGATAATGGTTTAATTTCAATGATTTCAAAGCCTGTCTTGTTAAATAAATACTCGATTCCAAATTTACTATATCTAAAAAAATCTCGCGGCGCCTCGTGGATATGCCAAATGAAGGGTATGCTGTAGATTGCATAGCCTCCGGGTTTGAGAACGCGATAGCATTCTCGCAACGCTAATTCTGGTTCTTCTAAATGCTCTAAAACTGCAGTGCTTATTGCTGAATCGAATGATTCATCTTCAACCGGAATTTCATAAGCAGAGCCAAAAATATCGACATTGCTTTTATCGTGAAAAGAATCTTGGTGATCAACGCCAACGTGTTCAGTAACTAATGGCGAGAGAAGCTCTTCATACGGCTTTTTCCCACAGCCAATATCTATCAGTCGTCCAGATATGTATTGAGATGCAAAAACTTGAAGTTGCTTGTCGTGTATTGAATTGACTAGAATGTTTTTTGTTTCTTTTGCCATTTATTTAGTAGCTCATAAAGTCATTGGGAGTGTCTTAATCGGACGGGCTGGAACGCCGCCTACAACAGTATAGGGAGGCACATCGTGTATGACTACAGCCCCAGCAGCACAAACCGAGCATTCGCCAATTGTCACTCCTTGCAGCACTGTTACATTAGCAAATAAGACCGCTCCTCGCTTAATCTTGATTGGAGAATGAGAGGGTTTATAGGCCTCCAACTCACTTAATGGAGATCGAAAGATGTTTTGGTGAGTCAGCAACGTGGCTCCAATACTTATGATCACTTGATCTTCGACAATAATCTCATCCGTCAAATCCAAAAAAACGTCTCTCAGTATCCTGACACTTTTCCCTACCTTCAAATTTGAAAAATCACGATGTGCCGCGTGAATAGTAATCCCAGGATAAATCATTGTGTCAGTGTCGATTTGAGCGCCCCATCTTTTCAAAATATCTTTAGGATGACGTTGCCATTTTAATCTATGCGCTACGCCGTCAATGCCATACAAAAGATGTATCCATCTAAAATAAAAGAATATGAGAAAGCGCTCGATTGCTTTCAGCAGTTTTTTCATTTGCCTCGTTATTATGTGAGAATCGATTGTACAGCTTCAATGACGTCATCGACATCAGCGTTCGTTAGTTTGGCAGATAGAGGGAGGGAGACTGTCCGATCGGATATCCATTCGGCATTTGGGAAATCACCTCGTTTATGCCCGAGTGTTTGCTGGTAGTAGGGGTGCAGATGAAGCGCTATGTAGTGGACGCCAACGCCTATTTTCCGTTTGGTCATTTCATCGAGAAATTGATCGCGTGTGATGGAAAGACGATCAATATTTAGAAGTAATGTATACAAATGGTATGCATGTTTTGTATCTGGTGCAACTGGCGCTGGAGTAAATACAGGCAAATCTTTGAAGGCTTCATTGTAAGTATCCCAAATTTCCTGCCTGCGTAACCAATAGCTATCAACCCGCGGCAATTGGTGGATTCCAAGTGCTGCCTGAATATCCATCATATTGTATTTGAATCCAGGATAAACGACCTGATAGTGTTTATAGCCCTCGTCGCTGAATCTCTTCCAGGCGTCCTTGCTCATACCATGAAGTCCCATAACTTTTATTTTGTCAGCGTATTCCTGGTTGTTTGTGATTGCCATTCCTCCTTCGCCTGTCACAATATTTTTTGTAACGTAAAAACTAAAACAACCAATATCTCCAAACGTACCGGCTTTTTCTCCGTGATACTCGGTTTCAATGGCGTGGGCGCAATCTTCGATAATTTTTAGATCATGTTTTTTGGCAATATCCAAAATAGTATCCATATCGCATGCGCGCCCAGCAAAATGGACGGGGATGATTGCCTTGGTTTTGGGAGTTATTTTTCTTTCGATATCTGCCGGATCAATGTTCATTGAATCTCGCAGAGAGTCAACAAAGACCGGTTTGCCGCCAGCATGAATGACAACGTTGGCGGTGGCTGCAAAGGTCATTGTGGGGACTATCACCTCATCGCCAGGCTGTAGATTGATGGAGAGCATGGATAGGTGGAGACAGGCTGTGCATGAGTTTAGAGCCATTGCGTATTTTACGCCTTTGTAATCCCGAAATATTTCCTCAAATTGATGCACTTTCGGCCCAGTCCCTATCCATCCTGATTTAAGTGAATCTACAACTTCATCAACTTCCTCTTGTTCAATAAGGGGAGAACCAAAAACCAGAAATTCGTTGCGCATAGTTGTTATGTCCTTGCTGATAATGATGCAATTATTCTTACTTCCGCGATCTCTTTCTGAAAGCAATCACATATGATGCTTCATCTCGTTTTCTCACATTTCAGTGTTACCCGAGATATCCGCAGTTCAGGTCATCGCCCGATCCGCGGCCTCCAGCACTTCAATCGCGGTCAAGGCGTTATTCATATTCCATCCTGCCCAGAACAATCATACTCTCGATATCCTCCAATGCATCGGGCATATAAACAGCCACGGCCTGACGCACTTGCTGGAGTTGATCTTCATCTGCTGCTCCCAACATACGAGTGATATCCGCAATATCCTGCACCCGGCCCGAATAAAGCTTCATCACCACAAGATAGGGCAGTGAGATAGTCGGAACGCCACTCGCATCCAGAACCGGATGGGCCAGCGCCTCTTGGGCCCATGGTTCGTCTGAGAAGATGACATTCAGTTCAGTTCCATCAGGTAATGCCCAGGTGGCGCCGCCAATCGATAAATCCCCCAACTTCTTGCAGCCAGCTTCCAGTAATTCTTCCTCGCAAACTTTACGGTCAGTTGCCAACACCAAAATATCGATATCCAGAGTCATCCGCTCTGGCATATAAAGACGCGTGGCGATGCCTTCAACGACGACGAACGGCGTTTTTTTGAGAATATCAGATAACAACATCGGACTCCTTCCCAATGATGTGCGCCGCTCTAGGAACACTCTGTCACTTCCAGCGCCAGGACGCACGCGTCGTTTCGCCAAATTGATGTAGGCTTTACGTCGGGCTTGTAACTTGACTGGATGTTGCATAATTTTGTCTTGGCCGAATTGGTAAAATGCGATAGAAAGATTATACCACACTCTATTTCTCTGTTTTCATCGCCCGATCCGCAGCCTCCAGCACTTCCACAACAGCCAGACCATTGCGCCCGTCGGCCAGGGGCGGCTCGCCCGTGTGTATGGCATCCACGAAGGCCTGGCATTCGGCTCGCAGCGGCTCGGTGAATCGGATCTTGGGAATGAGCAGATCGCCCGCGCGTAGTAGTAACTGAAACTCGCCGAAGGTGGCGTAACTGCCCAGGCCATGCCCCGGTTTGCGATCCACGCCCTTGTCGAACAGCTTGATTTTTGCATCCGGGCTGACATCATCGTAGACGACCATCTTTTTGCTGCCCACTACCGTCATTCGCCGCACCTTGTTGGGATCCAGCCAGCTCACATGCACTGCCGCGGCCTGCCCACCCGCGTATGCCAGATTCATGAACACGACATCCTCGATGCCCGGCTGCAAATAATCATAACCGTGCGCATCCACCTGTACGGGTGCCCCCTCCAGCCAGTAATTGATGATGGAGATGTCATGGGGAGCAAAATTCCACAGTGCGTTCACATCCTGGCGTACGATGCCCAAATTGAGGCGCTGGGCATAGATGTAGTAGATGTCGCCCAGCTCGCCTGAATCGATGTAGTGCTTGACCTGACGCACCGCTGCGTTGTAGAGGAACACATGCCCGACCATCAAAATCAGGCCCTCGGCGTCGGCGAGCTTCACCAGCTTCCGGGCCTCGTCGCTGGTGCGGGCCAGGGGCTTTTCCACGAACGTATGCTTGCCCGCCCGCAGCGCGGCGCTGGCCAGTTCGAAATGGGTGTGCACGGGCGTGGCCAGCACGACCGCGTCTACTTCGGGGTCGGCCAGCACGCTTTCAAAATCATCGGTCTGGCGGGCGGCGGGATATTGGGCGCCTACGCTCTGAAGGCGCGCCGGATCGGCGTCACAGAGCGTGTGCAGCCGGGCATTGGGCAGGGCGTTGACATTCCGGGCCAGGTTCGGGCCCCAATGGCCCAGGCCGACTACGGCGATATGGAAGGTTGCGTTTGTCATCGGAAGTGATGGCGTTGAGAAAGGAGACTCTTTGGGATTGGATTGGAAGCTGCATCGGTTCTTGTTATGCAATCGGGGATTGTAAGGCGGTTGGTTTGGCAAAATCCGCCGGATTCGTAATCCTCCCTGCATCTCCGCTCCCGGGCGTCCGGGCAAGCCAGAAAGGAACGGTGAGAATCGAATGCTGGGAAAAAGGGCGTTGGCGCCTCTTTCCGCCGTCCATGCTCCGCCTTTCCGATACCGAAGCCGAGATCGGATTGTTCAGGGCGTACACAATTCCGACCGGAGCTCGAAGCTGCAACAGTCGAAATCTATAGCGAGCGACGGAAATCGTACCTTGATCGTATGCGTGTGCAAAATCAGATCACCACGGGCCCATCGCGTTGCAATTGATAAAGTGACTATACACCTACCCTTTCATATCGAGGCAAAAACCACAAAGACACGAAGGCACAAAGACACGAAGGGAAAAATAGAAGGTTTTCTTCGTGTCTTCTTAAACCTTCGCGCCTTCGTAGCAAAGCGTTGTGTGGGATACCTGTATAGTTACTTGATAAAATCGCTGGACAAATTATACCCCTATCGTCCCTTCATTCCCAAAACGACCTGAATTGTTTTGATAAAAACAGAAAAATCGATAAAAGGCCCCAGATGTTTGATGTAATAAAGGTCATATTGCAGCTTTACAAAAGCGTCTTTCACCGAAGCCCCGTAGCGATAGCGCACCTGCGCCCAGCCGGTGATGCCGGGCTTGACAGCATGGCGCAGGTCGTAGAAGGGGATTTCATTTGATAATTGATCGATGATCTCGGGGCGCTCGGGCCGGGGGCCAATGAGCGTCATCTCTCCTTTCAGTACGTTCCAGAATTGGGGCAGCTCATCCAGGCGGGTGCTGCGCAGGAAACGGCCTATGGGCGTGACGCGCTCATCTTTTTCCTGCGCCCACACCGCGCCTGTCTCTTTCTCCGCATCCATGATCATGGACCGGAATTTGATAATCCTGAAGGGCTTGCCTCCCTTGCCGATGCGCTGCTGATGGTAGAATACATCACCGGGGTTGGTCATTTGATTGACCAGCCAGACCACAGGCGTCAGCAGAAGTACGATGACGATGCCGGGGAGCGCAATAATGATGTCCAGCAATCGGCGCATTGCCAAGTAGAATCGGAAGCCGGAAGGTCGGGTGATGGGTAGCAATACTGTCAGATCTTGCCCCGCGTGTTGCACCGGCACCCGGCCGGTCATACGCTCATACAGCGCCGCCATGGTGGTGATGGGAATTCCCATTTCATAACAGGCAAGGATCTCACGGAACAGATCGGGGTTGATGCGCTGGGAATGAGTGATGGCGATAATGATCTCATCGGGAGTCAATTCATGCACCAGCCGAAGCAGATCTTTTCCGGCTCCCAGCACCGGCGTTCCTTCCACGTCGCTCCCTTGTTTGGCTGGATCATCATCTACGAAGCCCAGCAGTTCATAACCGGTTCCCAGGTAGGGATTGCCGGTCTCGGAAGCGGTTTCCTGAATCGCCTCCACCAGCGTTTTTCCAGACCATCCGGCGCCGATGACCAATGCCCGATGGCAAAAGGATGGCTGCGTGAATACCGTGGCGTACAAGAATCGCCACAGAGTCATCCCGCCCACGGCAGCCAAAAACAAGATCGCAATTTGAGTGCGTCGATCGGGCAGGACGGGCGTCAGATAGGGGATCAGGATATAGAGAGTCAGTGTGATGATGGCTGATGTATCCGCCGCCCAGATGGAATGCACCGCACTGGCAGCCTTGGCCAGATCATATACATTGAAAAAGACGCTGACCACCGACCAGATGATCGAGAGCAGAACTGCAAAGAGGGGGAGTCGCTCCAACATGCGGGCAAAAACCGGCGCGGGCCAGAATGAAAGCATCAGCAGCAAGGCCCCATTCAGGATCGCCAGATCCACCACCAATAGCAACAGTTTTCTCTCCGCAAATTGAAGCGAAAGTCCGCCTTTGTGTTTTTTTTCGTGGGAGGCGATATCCCGATAAGTGACTTCCATATGGAACGCAAGCAAAGAGCGAAAAGGGAAAGACCGGGTGCAGCGGTGCACAGAGATGAGTATAGTGCAATGACCTTCTTTCCCGCAATGATGCGAGAGATTTTGGTTCTTGCGTCTAATTATCAAGACGCTGCCGGAGAGACATTTCGTATCGCGTCAGCCAGCGAAATTCAAAATCTCCCATAGTCATCCTGCATCCCCCCGTGATGGCCTTACTTCTGTTTTGTTACTCCTGTCAATACCTGCTCCATCGCCCTGGCCAGCGCTTCGCGGTTCAGCTTTTCTTCGATGCAGCGGCGTCCGTTCTCCCCCATGCGTTTGAGCAACGCCCGATCCGCCTCCAGCGTCAGGATGGCGTCTGCCAGCGCCCGCGCGTCGCCCGGCGGCGTGGCCAGACCGGCTTCCCAGGTTGTTGTCAGTTGAGCGCCTACGCCTGAGGATGTGATGATCACTGGCTTTCGGTAAGCCCAGCCTTCCAGCATCTTGAGAGGAACTGCATCACTGGCCCCGGCATTGGACAGTGTGGCCAGACACACATCTGCTGTATTGAGAAAGTGCGGCATGCGCTCTCGGGGCTGGCGCGGGAGCAGTGTAACCGATTTCAGTTGGAGGGTTTGCAGGCGTTTTGCGATTTTGTCCCGCTCAACGCCATCACCAACGATAAGAAATTGGATGTTGGGATGATCTTTCAACAGCAGGGCTGCATTGACAATGACACTCACTTCTTGCATGACACCGATAAGACCCGCAAAGAGCGCCACAAACTTCTCGCCTAATCCCAATTCATTACGCAAATCATGCGCGTTCTCCTGAATCTGTTCCAGATCGACGCCATTGTGAACCAGGGAGATTTTTTCCGGCGATAATCCTCGGGCGATCATATCCTGTTTTATGCCAGTCGTTACGGGCACAATGGCGGCGGATCGATCGTAGGTGAAATCGGCCATAGCTCTCCATGTGCGCTCCATCAGCGATCCTGATTTGATTATCCCCTGTTTCACCGCAATTTCCGGCCACATATCGCGCACATCGAACACCAGAGGGACGCGAAAGCGTCGGGCCAGAGCAACGCCAGTCAAGCCCAGAAAGAGCGGAGGCGATGAAGCAATCACCACATCAAATGGTCCGGGCAGCCCGCGCCCATGCCACCAGGATGACAGCATGAAACTGAGATAATTGGCCATGCGTCGCCAATTATCGCGCTTGGAAGAAGTATAGAGCCAGGCGCGATACACCTGCACGCCATCCATCTCTTCCTGCATCCACCTTTTTCCCCGATATGGCTCCGGAATAGTTTCCAGAAGATAGTTGGGAAGGGTTGTGACTACTGTCACCTCATGCCCGAAGCGGGCCAGCCAACGGGACATGCTACGGGCCCGGGCCGCGGCCGCCCCGAATTCAGGAGAATAATACTGACTGAGATAAAGAATTCGCATGTTGTTTTACGCTTCTCCCAGAATTTGTTTATAAAGCGCCAAAAGTTTTGGAACTTCTGTTTCCCAGGAATACTTTTTCTCGACAAGACGCCGCCCGGTTTCGCCCAGGCGTCTGGCTTCATCCGGATGATCGAGCAGATATTGAATCGCCCCGGCAATGGCCTCTGGATCCTGAGGATCGACAAAAATAGCAGCGCCGTCGAACGCCTTCCGCCAGTAGGGGAAATCAGACATGACGATGGGGAGTGAACAGGCCATGTATTCGAATGCTTTATTCGGTGAGGCGATCAGGTGATTGAACACAGGATAAAAAACAGCAAGGCCGATGTCAGAAATTTTTAGATAACCGTATGTTTCCTGCAATGATTTGAAGCCCAGATACCGGACTTTCTCCCAGCCTGGTAGCTGCTCACACGCTTCCCTGAGGGCTTCAGACTCCCATTTTCCCAGCAGCCATAGTTCGGCCTGGTCATCGATTTTCCCTGCCGATTGAACCAGTTCGACTGCACTCCGAATTTTTGTGAGTCCTCCGGCATAAATGATAACAGGATGTTGTTTTTGGATGTTGGCGGGAGCAACTGCATCGATGAAATCGAGGATCGGATAATTGGGAAGTGTAATGGATTTTTGTTCCGGGAATTTGTTTGTCACCTTGGACACGACGCTGATGATGCCGTCAAAAAAGACGCCGCTCATCCACTCTAAAAACCTGAAGCCAGCCGAAATAAAGGTTCTGATCCAGGCGGGGTTCAGATACTCTTTTTCAAGAATCTGCGCCGGGACGTCCTCATGAATATCAAAGATAACCTTTTTGCCTCTTGCTTTCAGCAGAAATCCTATGGGAATCAATTCAGGATCGTGAAAATGGTAGAGATCGCCATTTTCTTCCAACGCCGCCCGGTGCACCTGCCAGATAGTCTGCTTCATTCGCTGCTTTTTACCGACGGGCTTGGGCACAGCGTGGATTTTTACGCCGTGAACCGTCTCCGACTGCTCGTGGGGAGCGATCAGCGTGACATCATACCCGGCTCGGGCCAATGAGACGCATTCTTTGTAGAAAATGCGCGTATCGAAGGGGGAATGAACCGAAGTAAGGTGGATGATTTTAGGTAGTGGTTGGGGGAATTGACTCATGCTGTTCTGTAGGTAGTAGGTAGATGATCAAAAGTGCAAAGAGAAATCCATGGTTTAACAATGCCGTAAAAATGGAAGAGTTCACCATGGCGAATATCGGCATAATCAGGATCGAATAGACAATTTCTCTGTGTTTGTTGTATGAAACAATATCAGCCAGGACAGAGAAAAATAAAAGAAAAACCAAGATGAGAAAAATGCCCCAATAGCCTAAATTGACAATTGAATCGGCAAAAACACTGGCATTGACGTGGGTTCCAACGTTTCCTGTATACTCACCAATCATGTATGGGATAGATTTTTCATAATGACTTTGCAGGAAAAAACTGATGGGCAGATGCTGGGCAAAATAATCAAGGGGATGCGTTTTCATAAAATCGATATAGCGCCAATATAAAAGGCCCGGCGTCATCAGAACGCGACGTGCAAACAGACTGGTCAAAATCATCATAAAATGTGATTTGAACAGATTCCCCATAACAAAGCCCATCAACATAACATCAAGCAATCCCACGAAGGCCAACTGATAGAAGCGCAGAAAATACCGAGTTAGAACAAACACAATGAACACAAAGAACAAAGAAAAGAAAACGCTTTTGAAACCAGTGATCGAATAGAGATAGTAACTGATAATGATTCCAATAAGCACAAGGCTGATGTTTTTTCTGAATAATCCTCTGGCGAACAGCCACGGATTGAGGACATTCCCAAGCCAACTGATGGCATATCCAATAAAGCGGCTCGCATTTTCTTTGTATTGTGCGCGGACAGTGTAAACATCCAGCAAGGAGAGAAATTTGAATCCCATTCCAAATTTTGCTACAAGCGCCAATAAAAGAGCTGCAAGGATAGCATATAGAAGCAAATAATATCTTTTTATTTTGATTTGTGGCAAAGAAAATCGAAAATCGATATTTTTTACAAATATTGCGTAGATAAAAAACGCCAATGTAATGGCAACGTAGCCCCAGGCGTCACCGTTGGTCATGGCGTAAACCGATGAAATGGGAATATAGAGCATTGTCAAAAATATAAAATACATAAATTCTGACGCTCGCTCCACCCTGATCGGCCCCGCCAGCAGAATGGCGAGTAACATTGCATAGCTGATGGCAAATAAGCTACAGGGAACCACATTCATTTTCCCAATTAGATATTGAAACAATGATTGTCCTTGCCAAAACAGAATATCAAGCAGAATGCGATAGATGATAAAAGCGCCGACGACCAGCCACAAGTAGCGGTTATAAAGACGGGCTTTGATGTGATCTCCCATGATAGGCATGATTTCAACCCTGACCTATGATTCCGGAATCGGTTTGAGAATGTTTAATTGCCGATACATCATCAAGAATAAAATTCCATACATGCTAAACATGGCAACGCTGTAAAATGCTAACGTGAATAACGTCTCGGATCGGAACCAATAGTAAGGTATGGCAATGGCTGACGCAACAACAAGAATCCTGAAAAAATCCCAGATCAATTGCAAGTCCTGCCTTTCCAGGATATTCAGAGTCTGTGATAGCGGAGTCACCACCATTTGGCCCAAAAACATGGGCAGGAGGGCGACGATGTACCAACCCGAGATGCGCCATTGCTCCCCGAAGATAAATCCAAAAATCCAGGGGGCAATCAGCCCGCCAATCATCAGCGGGATGCCGACATAAAGGAAGAGTTTTGACGCGGTCCGCAGGAAGAGGCGCCGCATGGCCGCAGGATTTTCATTGTGCAGGCGAGAGGCTTCGCCCAGGTAGACTTGTGAGACCGACCGTCCGATTAGTGTGAGCGGGATGCCGGCCACACGTTGAGCCAGCCCGAACCAGCCCGCTACCTGCACGCCATAGAACGCAGCCAACAACAAAGGCGCAGCTTGCAAGCCCCCCTGGTTCAATAAAGCCGACCAGCTCGAAATCAACGGAAATCGACGATAGCGACTGGCCGATTTTTTGATATTGGAGAAGTGGATATCTCCAAACAGCGTTCGGCTGTCTCGAATCATGGAATAGAGGAGTTGTCCCCCGGCTACAATCCGACCCAGCACGTAGCCTCCCACCAGACCGACGGCGCCGAATTTTAGCCCGCCCATCAGTAGCTGGCCGCCTACCATGCCTGTGCTCTGCCCCACCTTTGCTTGCGTCAGGCGCTTGAACTGACGCTGACGGATGTGCCAATAGCTCAGTGTCTGGAATAGTCCGCCGGTGAGCAATCCCACTGGGAAAAACCAGAGATAGGGTATAAGCTGAGGAACTGAGAGGCGTTGGGCCAATGCAGCGCCGAAAAAGAAAAGGATGACGCCTGAAAGAATGCTCATTCCCACCACAATCAGGCTGCTCAACGCTGTCAGGTTGATGGCGGCGACGGGTGAGGCTGGCAGGGGGATCGCGATTTCATACCTCAACGCCGAAACAACGATCATCAGCCCCATGATAGAAACAA
Organism: Anaerolineae bacterium; assembly: GCA_015493675.1. Classification (GTDB taxonomy): domain Bacteria; phylum Chloroflexota; class Anaerolineae; order J102; family J102; genus M2005. The sequence goes on along the minus strand of WGCR01000550.1, from coordinate 16,394 downwards.
ACACTGTCAAGACGCCAAATTCCGCTGGCTCATAAATGCGCGTCAGCACGGGCGTGGCCAGCACCACGATGAGTTGTCCCAGGCCCGTGCCTCCCGCCAGAATCAACACATTGCCCAAGAAGCTGCCGCTCCGCAAACGCTGTATGAGCATCTGAAACCGAGTGCGTATCGTCGTCATCTGTTGGCGTCAGTCTTTGCCGGGCAACGGCTCATCTTCAGGCAAATCCAGGCAACGCAGCACGCCCGGCTCCACCTCGCGATAGCGCCAGCCGCTCTGCGGACACACCCAGGCGCCTTCTTCGTCCCGATCGACGAGCCGATGTCCGTGACGACTGATCCAGCCAGCCTGCCGGGCGGGCACGCCGATCATCAAGGCGTAATCTGGGACATCGCCCGTGACCACCGCGCCGGCGCCGATGAGCGCATAGCGGCCGATGGTGACGCCGCAAACAATGGTGGCGTTGGCGCCGATGGTGGCGCCGCGCCGCACCAGCGTGGTCTTGAACTCACTCTTGCGCTCTATCTCGCTGCGGGGATTGATGACATTGGTGAAGACCATGGAGGGGCCGCAGAAAACGTAATCCTCCAGGATGACGCCGTTGTACACCGAGACGTTGTTCTGAATCTTGACGCGATCGCCGATAACCGTGCTGTTGTCCACGAACACATTCTGGCCCAAATTGCAGCCCTGCCCGATGCGGGCCGTGGGCATGATATGACTGAAATGCCAGATGCGCGTGCCATCACCGATGACCGCGCCTTCATCCACCACTGCGGTGGGATGGACGAAATAAGTCTTTTCTACCACAATTCCACTCCTTCCATCGGCAAGCGCACAGGCTCGCCATTGGTGACCAGTGAACGCTGCGCCGCCTGCAACACTCGCAGCACCCGCAGGCCGCTCTCTCCGTGCGTCACGGGGCGCTGCCGGGTGGTGATGGCGTTCAAAAACGCCTGACACTCCTGCCGTAACGGCTCCGCATCCGGGTACGATACAATATCTCCCGCTCCCTTGATGGGGACAGGTTGACCCCGATCCCATTCCACCCGCTGATCGTAGAGCACCAGTTTCTTGGAAACATCATCGAAGCTGGCCATCTTTTTGGAGCCGATGACCACCAGACGTTGCTCCTTGAAAGGATGCAGCCAGGAGACGAAGATGTGCGCCCGCGCGCCATTATCGAACAGCAAATTGGTCACCGTCACATCCGCGATGTTGGGCTGCACATAGGCGCCGCCCGTGGCCGACACCTGAAAAGGCATGCCGCCGGTCAGACGCAGGATCACCGCAATGTCGTGAGGAGCGAAGCTCCACAGGATGTTTTCCTCGCGTCGTATCTTGCCCAGGCTGAGGCGGTTGGAGTAGATGTAGCGCACCTTGCCCAGATCGCCGCTGGCAATCATGTCCAGCAGCTTTATGATAGCGGGATGATACTCCAGAACGTGCCCCACCAGCAGGATGCGCTCCCGCGCGCGGGCCAGCAGCACCAGCTCTCGACCTTGTTCATAAGTCAGAGCCATGGGCTTCTCGACAAACACGTCCTTGTTCGCCTGCAGCGCCCGCTTGACCAACGCATAATGCGTCTCTGCGGGCGTGGCGACGACAACGCCTTGCACATCCGATGTCAATGCCGCTTCGATGTCTTCGGCGATGGGAACATCGGGGGCGAGCTCCCGCGCCTTGGCCCGTCCGGCCTCGGTGGCGTCCACAACCATTGCCAGCGCGCCGAGCTGATTGAAATTACGCACCAGGTTTTTGCCCCAATAACCGCAGCCAATAACGGCCACTTTGGGCTGGTTCTCTGTCATTATTGCTCCCTCCATTGGTTCAGTAAGTTTTTCCAGCTTTCGGGGGAATTCGGGTGCATATCGATGGCTTTTTCCAGGCTGGACAGAGCTTCCTTATTTCGTCCCAAGGCCCGTAACGTGAACGCCCGGAAATACTGCCCCCAGGCGTTTTCAGGGTGCATCGATAGCGATCGATCCAGTGATTTCAATGCCTCGTCATAACGCTTCTGGTAATAGAGCGCCATGCCAAGATGATAAGGCGGGCGGAAATTATCGGGCGCCACTTTTTGAGCCTGTCGATACCAGCGCTCCGCCTCGCTGTACTCTTTGCGATACCGATAAGTTTCACCGATGCCCAGAAGCGCATCGATGCTCTCCGGCTCCAGCGTCAATGCCTGTTTGTACGCCTGCTCGGCCCGTTCATACGCCCGTTCCCGGATGAACATGTAGCCCAGCTTGATCAGATAGGGATAAGCGTCCTCACCCTGGGCCAGCTCTACAGCCTTTTGATACAAATCCGCAGCCTTTTGCCAGTCCTGTGTTTTTTCCGCCTCTCGGGCCAGCGCCGCCCAATAGGCCGGATCCGATTCTGTGGTGGGGTAACGTTGCCATTTGGCCAGCAGCTTCGACCAATCCTCTGGCGGCGACGCCATCCCCGCTATGGCTTTCTGCATCGAATCGATTGCTTCCTCTCGCCTCCCCAGAGCGTCCAGCACCGTGGCCTGATAATACAATAATTCTCGCGAATCGGGCTTGATAGCCAGCGCCTCTTGCAGATAGACTAGCGCCTGCTCGTAATGCTCTTGGCTCCGGGAGATTAACCCCAGATACAGCAATGGCCGGTAATCGTCCGGGGCTAATTCATGCGCTTTTTGGAACAAGGCGATCGCTTTATCATAATCTTTTTGATTTCGGGCGATGTCGCCCAACTCGATGTAAGGATCAGCTTTATCCGGATATTTCTCGATGGCGCGTTTCAGCACGGCGCTCGCATCCGCCAATTCCCCCAGACGCCGCAACATGCGTCCCCGTTGCAACAAAAAACGATAATCATCGGGAGGAATAGCGATTGCTGCGCCCAATTTGTACATCTCGGACGCTTTTTCCCAATCCTTGCCTTTCTCAGCTTCCTGGCCCAACTGCCACCAGAGCGCCGGGTTAGAATCAGCATCGGGGTATTTCCGCCACTGCTCCAACTGGGAACGCCATTCCGGCGGCGGATTTTTGTGCAATGCAATGGCTTGACTCAATACATTGATCGCATTCCCCCGCTCTCCCATCATATCCAGCGTCAACGACTTCTGATAAAGGGTGCTGGCATTATTTGCTCTCAACGCCAGCGATTTGTTCAAATAATCCAAAGATTTCTGGTAGTTGCCTTCCGAACGCGCGATTGTAGCCAGATAATAGTAAGAAACATAGTTATCTGGCTGGATTTCTATGGCTTTGCGATACCATTCGGCAGCCTCATCGTAGCGTTGCTGATAGCGGTAGACATGTCCCATGCCCAGATAGCCATCGATCTTGTCGGGGACGGTGGCGATGGCTTTTTGATACGCTTCTTCAGCTTTTTCGAATTCACGCGAGCGCAGGCCCATGCCGCCAGCTCGCAAATAATCTCTCAGCGCCTTTTTGGCGTCTGTCTCCAGCGCCCCTGCCTTCAGATAGGCATCCAGGGCCCCATCCCAATTTTTGCCTTGCTCCAGCGCCTGCCCCATTGCCCACCAATATTCGGGAGAATCAGTGGGGTATTGGGCCTGCAAACGCTCCCAGACGTCAGTTATTTTTTCATTCTGTCCCAATTTTTTATAAATGGATGCCAGTTTGCCCGCGGTTTTGCCATCGGGCGCATAGGCAAAGGCCATTTCATACCATCCTGCCGCGGTTGGCAGGTCTTTCTCTCGCTCGCTGGCGGCGCCTTGCTTGGATGCGTATTTGCCGATGGCCTTTGCTTCGTCTGTCTCCAGAACGTCACCTTCGGTGAATTTGGCGATGGCCGCGTCCAGAAACTGCACCGAGTCGGTGACATAGGCCGCGTTTTGTCCGGCCAGCCAGATATCGCCCGCCTGATTGACATCCCCCTGCAAGCAGGCCAGTTGCCCGCGATGCAGCGATGTGTGAGCGTCCGCCTCATCGATCCGTTTCAACTGCTCTTGCATGGCCCGCAAAGATGCTTGTTTCGCGGGCGGGCAGGCAGCATCGGTGGGGATCAGCGTATCTCGCGTCCACAGCCGGGCCAGATCGGCGCTGAACAGATTCACCTGCGTCCGGGCGAGCAACGTCGGGCCCAGCAGGAGCAGCGCCAGCAGAGCGGTTGTTGCGATAAACGCCGGGAACAGAACAGAACGACGGGAGAAGCGCTTCATGATTGGAGTCGCTTAGCTTTCTTGCGCTCGATTGCGGTAAAGATTGGGATCGACCACCTCGACCATGGCCCGGGCGTCCAGCTTTCCCCCCAGGAAGGCGTTGATTCTGACCGCCCAGGGTTCGGGGTCTGTCAACATAGCATTGTAGTCCAGGTCCAGCATCTCGAAATTGGGCTGCCGGGCCAGCCAGGCCTTGACCTGTTTCACGTGCTTGTCCAACAATTCTGCCAGCTTTTCATCGCTGATCTCTGATTTCTCATCGCGCCGTTTCAGCATCTTGCGCTGAGAAGCCAGCACTTCGGGCATCTTGCGATTCATAAACAACACTTTGTACTCACTGTCTGCTGGCAAATGCTCCAGCAGGGCGGAGATGACCTTCACGGCCTTGCCTCGGGCGTCAGCCACCCATTCCGCGTCACCCTTGTCCAGTTGTTTCACACGCTCGAATTCATAATAGCCCTTGGGGTTATCCTCGTCTGCGGTGCGGATGCCGTCGATGACCAACGCCATGCCGCCCGCTTCCAGCATCTTCATCATCATCGAGGTGCCGGAACGGGGCAGGCCCGAGACGATGACGACCGGCTGTGTTTTTTTCTTCCCGGCATCTTGTTTGCCAAATAAGGATGAAAACAGTTTCATGATCAATCTCCCGCCCAACTGGCGAAAAAGGCATGGCGCAGGGCTCCCCGAGAGGGCGAGCGCGCGCCATGCCTGTCAGCGTTCGGAATTTATTGCTGTTTCAGAAAACCGCGTTCGGTCAGCAGATCGACGATTCTGTGAGCGTTTTCCTCGGCCGTGTAATGCACAGTGTCCAGGGATACTTCAGGATTGTTGGGCGGCTCGTAAGGATCATCGATGCCCGTGAAGCCCTTAATCTCGCCGCGACGGGCCTTGGCGTACAGGCCTTTCACATCGCGGTCTTCACAAACTTCCAGAGGCGTATCCATGAACACCTCGACGAAGTTGTCGGAGCCCACCATGTTGCGCACATCGTTGCGGGTGGCCCGATAGGGACTGACGGCAGCGCAAACGGCGACGCCGCGATGCCGCACGATCTCCGCAGCCACAAAGCCGATGCGGCGGATGTTGATATCCCGATCTTCCTTGCTGAATCCCAGTCCCTTGGAGAGATGGGTGCGCACCACGTCGCCATCCAGTTGGGTGACGTTGCGGCCATGCTCCAGCAGCAGTGTGGTCAGGATTTCGGCGGTGGTGGATTTGCCCGAGCCGCTGAGGCCCGTAAACCAGATGGTGAAGCCCTGTTTGTGCTTGGCCGGATAGCTGTCGGCCAGAATTTCGGCCACCTCGGGCCGGGTGAACCAATCGGGCAGCGCCCGGCCATTGTTCAAGTACTCCTCCCGCACCTGGGTTCCGGAAATTGACGCCGTGCGGACACTGTCATCCACTTTGTCGATTTCCTCGTAACGGCCTTCATCCGGCAAATAAACCAGCATCTTGAAGGGAATGACCTTGACGCCCAGCTCTTCGCTGAAAGCATTGGCCATCTCCTGGGCGTCATACGGGCCGTAGAACGGATTGCCCTTGGAGTCTTTGCCCGGGCCGGCATGGTCGCGGCCCACGATGAAATGATTGGCGCCATAATTGCGGCGAATGAGCATGTGCCACACCGCTTCGCGGGGACCTGCCATGCGCATGGCCAGCGGCAGCAGGCTCAGCACTACGCTGCCCGGCTCGTAGTATTTCTCGGTCAGCACCTTGTAAGTGCGGACGCGGGTGTAGTGGTCTACATCGCCCGGGCGGGTCATGCCCACGACCGGATGCAGCAACAGCGTGCCGTCGATGGATGCGGCCGCCCGTTTGGTCAGCTCTTCGTGGACGCGATGCAGGGGATTGCGGGTCTGGAAGGCCACCACGTTGCTATCTCCGGCCTCTTTGAGCCGCAGACGGGTCTCTGCCGGCGTCATACGCAGATCTTTGAAGTCGTACCGTAACGGCAATTGCAGCACGCGTAAACGGCCAGAGATATTTAATTTGCCCCAGCGGTGCATTTCCGCCACCAGGGGATGACGCAGGTCGGTGGAGCCGAAGACCTTCTCCGCCGTTTCATTGATATCCCACTCATACATTTCCTCGATGGTCATCAGCGCCAGGATGTTGTTTTTCTGATCCCGCAGCGCGATTTCCTGTCCCAGCCTGATGTCCGGGCCGGGCTCCACTGGCAGCGTGATGGGGATGGGGAAAATGGCGCCATTGCTCAGGCGCATCTCATCCAGCACCTGCTGATAATCCTGTTCGCCCATAAAGCGATCCAGCGGTGAGAATGCGCCGGTAGCCAATAATTCCAGGTCGCAGAGCGTGCGCTCGGATATCTGGATAGAAGGCAATTTGCCTGCATACGTTTTCAGGTGATCCAACTCATCGGCCGGCGCCATCAGATCAACCAGTTTTCCGCCATAAGGCGTGATGAGTTGCGTCTCCTCGACGGTTTTAATTTGGGACATGCGTTGTGATTACTCCTCTTGGGTGTTTGTTAATGAAATGAATTGTTTTTTGTCAAAAATTTATTCTACAGGACGTGGCGCGTATCAACCAAAAGAGCGGCCCTTTTGGCGACATGCGCCCAGTCATAGCTGGAATGATCGGTGACGATCACCACGCAGTCGGCCTCTGCCAGCGCCGCATCCAGGTTGCTTTCACTGCGCAGGCTCAGGCCGTCATAAGAGAATGCGGGCACATGCGGATCATGGTAACGAATATCGGCGCCTTTTTCTTTGAGCAGGGCGATGATGTCCAGCGATGGCGATTCGCGCACATCATCGATATCTTTTTTGTAGGCCACGCCCAGCACCAGAACGCGGCTGCCTTTCACCGGTTTCTCCACCTCATTCAGGGCATCCTGCACCTTTTCCACCCAATAGCGGGGCATATCGCTGTTGATTTCTCCGGCCAGTTGGATGAATCGGGCGTTGTAGTTGAGGGTTTTCAGTTTCCAGGAGAGATAATGCGGGTCCAGCGGGATGCAGTGGCCGCCCACGCCCGGCCCTGGTGTGAATTTCATAAATCCGTAGGGCTTGGTGGCGGCGGCGTCGATGATCTCCCATACATTGAGCCCCAATTTATCACACATCAGCGCCACTTCGTTCACCAGGGCGATGTTTACCGCCCGGAAGGTGTTTTCCAGCAACTTGGTCATCTCCGCCGCCGCGGGGGAGGAGACCTGCTCGATCTGCGCGATGGCCTGGCGGTAGAGCGCGGTTGCCACTTCCAGACAGGCGGGCGTGACGCCGCCCACCACCTTGGGCGTATTCTCCACCGTCCAGTCGGTGCGGCCCGGATCAATGCGTTCGGGCGAGAAGGCCAGGAAGAAATCTTCACCCACGCGGCAAGGTCTTTCGCCCGATCCGCCTTTTTGCAGCATGGGCAGCAGCAACTCCTCGGTGGTGCCGGGATAGGTGGTGGATTCCAGTACGATCAACATGCCGGGATGCAAGTAGCGCGCCACGGAATTTCCGGCGGAGATGAGATAGCGCACATCGGGATCGCGTGTCTTGTTCAGGGGCGTGGGCACACAGATGATGGCTGCGTCGATATCGGCCAGCGTGGAAAAATCGGTCGTGGCCTCCATGCGCCCGCCCGACTGCCCTGCCGCAGTCCATCGCTTCAACTCTTCTGATGAGATGTCGCTGATGTAAGAGTCGCCGCGGTTGATAGCATCCACCTTGGTTTCATCTACATCGATGCCGGTCACCTGAAAGCCATTCTTGGCGAAGGCTACGGCCAGCGGCAGGCCCACATAGCCCAGACCAATGATGGCGATTCGGGCCTGGCGGCTTGCTATTTTTTGTTGCAGCAATTGTTTTTGGTTCATTGATCTTTACTTCCTGTAAGAAATTTTGCGACCGCGGCCACGGGTGCCGCGACGGCGTTTGGGCTCAATTTCAGAGATATCGATTTCAACCCGGTTTTCTTGTCCCAGAAAGCGCAGCAGCACCACCACGCGATCATGGGGTCTGAGATGTTTGATGAAGACAGCTTCCATGCCAGCCAGAGGCCCGGAGCGCAGGCGCACTGTTTCGCCTTCTGAAAAATGTTCTGCCGGCAGGCCGCCGCTTTCATTCAGCCTGTCGACTTCTTCCCGAATCGCCTGAATCACGCTATCGTTCAGGGGCAGCGGCTTCTCTTCGAATGACACCATTCGCACCACGCCCGGGGTGTGATTGACGACGCTCGATTCCCTCTCCTCCAGATCCATCTGGACAAAGAGATAACGCGGGAAAAGCGGTCTCAGTTGGATCTGTCCCCGATATTTCTGATACACCTCGGGCAGATACACAGTCAACTTTTGGCGATCTTCCAACAGGCTGGCGACCTGCAATTCTTTTTGTGATTTGGTGTAAACGACGTACCAGGGAAGTGTTTGTTGAGAGCCAGTCATACGGTTGTGGTCGAGCGCCGCGCTCCGCTATCGCAGCGATAACAGCTACGGATTCCGGGCATTGTGAACGGCAGTGGGAGCTGAAAAGCTGCGACGCACTGCCGATTTTCTTGGTTGATAGATGGGCGATGGGCGCGTAGCGCCATCTTTGTCACCGGCTATGTTGCCAATCCGCCACGCGTTGTAAAATATCATCCAGGTTCAGTCGGGGGCGCCAGCCAAGCAGGGCGTGAATTCGGGTGATGTCGGGCACGCGCCGCTGCATATCTTCGAAGCCAGGGGCGTAGGCTTGATCATAAGGAATGAATTGGATGGGCGAATCACTGTTCAGACGGGATTTCACGCGTCGGGCCAGCTCCAAAATGCTGATCTCCTCGGTCGAACCCACATTGAACACCCTGCCCACCGCTTCTTTCTGTTCGAGCAGCGCTTCCAGTGCCCGCACTGTGTCGCTGACATCGCAGAAGCAGCGGCTTTGGGAGCCGTCGCCATAGACTGTGATGGGCTCGTTGCGCAGGGCCTGTCCCACAAATCGGGGGATGACCATGCCATAGCGGCCAGTCTGGCGGGGGCCAACGGTGTTGAAAAGGCGGGCGATTACCACTGGCAGATCGTATTTCTGAAAATAAGCCAGCCCCAGAAATTCATCCACCATTTTAGAGGCGGCGTAAGCCCAGCGATTGCGGCTGGTGGGGCCCAGCACCACATTATCATCTTCCCGGAAGGGGACGCGTACGCCCTTGCCGTAGACTTCAGAGGTGGAGGCGATGAGCACCTTGGCCCGATAGCGGGCTGCTGCTTTCAGTACAGCCTCCGCCCCCATGATGTTGGTCTCGATGGTCTGCACCGGCTGCTCCACCACCAGTTTGACGCCTACCGCCGCGGCCAGATGAACGATGGCCTGGCTCTCGCTGGCCAGTCGATCCAAAACCGGCGTGTCGGTGATGCTGGCGATGGCGAACGAAAAGCCGGGGCGTCCCACCAAATGTGCGATGTTTTCGAATCGCCCGGTGGAGAGGTTATCGAGAATCGCGACTTCTTTACCTGAATCGAGCAGTTGTTCCGCCAGGTGGCTGCCAATAAAGCCGGCGCCGCCGGTGATGAGGATGCGTTCAACCATGAATTCGTTTCGAGATTAGCGTGTTAAACGGGAAAATTGGCGGATGAGCCAGTTTTTGTTGCCTGATTTGCGGCTTTTTTTGGTTCTGCGTCGCTGCTTGCCCTTATGATCGCCGTCGCCTGGCGACTCGGAATCATCTTCCCGATAATAACGGTTGTAGTAATAGTAGTAGTAGCCTGCGTTGCTGCGATTGCTGTATCGGTTGAGCACAAAGCCCAGGATATGCGCTTTTGCCTTTTCCATTTCGGACAGGATATGGGCCAGCGCCGGTTCGCGCGTGCTGCCGGCGTCGACAACGATGATGACGCCATCCATTTCCTGACTCAGAATGACCGGGTCGGTTACTGCCAGCGCCGGCGGCGAATCGAAAATCAGGATATCGTAGTCTTTGAGCAGGTGCTCTGTGAGCAGTTTCAGTTTGTGGGAGCCCAGCAATTCGGAAGGGTTGTGGGGCAATTGGCCGCTTGTGAGCAGCCACAGGTTTTCCACCTGGGTGGGGGCGAGCAGATAATCCAGATTGGCGGAGAGTTCATCCATCAGCAGCGCGCCGGTGAGCCCCACCGTGTTGGGCACGCCCCAGCGTTTGTGTTGGGTGGGTTTGCGCAGGTCTGCATCGATCAGGATAACTTTTTTATTCGCCTGCGCCATAACGACGGCCAGGTTGGCTGTTGTCGTGCTTTTGCCCTCGCCCGGCCCGGCGCTGGTGACTACAATGGTGCGGACGGGATTATCCACGCTGGCAAACTGGATGCCTGTGCGGACAGTGCGATAAGCTTCGGCGGTGGGAGAGCGCGGGTCTTCCAGGGTGATGATGGCGTTCGTTTTATCGTCTTTGCCTCTGGCAATCACGCCCAATGTGCTGACCGAAGTAAGGCGAGCGATATCGTCAGGAGATTTGATGGAATCATCCAGATATTCGATGAGAAAAGCAGCGCCCAGGCCGATCATGCCGCCAATGATGGCTGCCAGCAGGGTGTTCATCAACACTCGCGGTCGCACGGGGCGTCGCGGCACTTCCGCTTGCTCCACCACGGTGATGGTGTCCAGCGCGTTGGCTTCGGCCAGACGGATGTTTTCCAACTGAGCCAGGACATTGCCGAATGTGCTGCGGTACTGGGCCAGTCGATCCTCCAGAACAGCCTGGCGGGCTTTGCTTTCAGCATCGGTGGCGTCGGTCAGCTCTTGCAGTTTTGCGTCAGTGTCCTGGATTTCCTGGCTGAGCTCCTGCAATTGTTGCTGCAGGGATGTTTTCAACTCCTGGTAGCGCGCTGTTTGTTGTTGATTATTGAATTCGACGAAGACTGCGGGCAGGGCGTTGGCCAGTTTGGCTGCGATGACCGGGTCAGGATATTCGACATGGAGATCAATGAGCTGTGTGTCTCGCACAGGCTGCACCGATACGGATTTGGCCAGATCTTCCGGCGCGATAATGCCGGTCAGGCCCGCCTTGGCGATGGCGGCTTTCAGCAGCGGACGGGCGGTGAGCATTTGGGCGTAGGTGCTGGAGAGTCGCTCCGCCGCCAGGATATCAGCATATTGCAGTGAGGCGCTGTTGCTGACGCTCTGGCTGACCAGCAGCCGCGTTGAGGCCCGATAGATGGGCGTCTGACGGGAACTGAAGAAATAGGCGGCCAGGGCGGCGATAATCGTGGTCAGCAGGATGAGCCACAACCATTTTCTTAGTAATTCCCAATATTGACGTAATTCCATGACTTTGTAAATCTCCTCGAATTCATGACAGGACGATCCTGGTTAAACAGGGAGCGATAATGGCGTTATTGTGGCCCTGTGCGCAGGACATGCGTTTTTTGCGGGGCTTCGGCCGGGCCATGAATAAGCCCCCACACGAATCCCAGGCCCGAGGCGTAGGCGCGTACAAACAGCATGGGGAGTGCAATCAGCAGCACGGGACGTTCGCGTTGGTAGATGAGTTTCAGCAACGGTATGGCGCTGAGAAGAAAGATCGCGATCAATGCCAGAGACAGCCAGCCCGCCATCGGCCAGAACGGCCACAGGATGAGCGTGAATGGCAAGATGGCCGCCAACAGAATCTGCACCTTCAGGCTTTGTGTGGTGTGTGAATCATTGATAGCGTAATTGGGATATTGTTTGGTGAGAAACGCCTTCCAATAACCGATGCGGAATTTGCGGCGGGCGTATTGGCTGATGCTGTCTACGTGCCAATGATACACAGCCGCTGCCGGCGCGAACCGGAAAATATGGCCTTCGTGGGCCAATCGATAAGAAAGCTCATGATCTTCCACTGCGGCTTGAAGATAGCGGGTGTCGAAACCGCCGGCATCGAGAAAGACATCGCGTCGGTAAGCCGCATAAGAGGTGTCCAGGGCGTCGACGGATCCATGTTCATCTTCCACTTTGGCGATACGCTGATAACGCTCCTCGTATTCCAGTTGGATGAAACGGGCTACCAGCGACTTCTGCTGGGTGCGATAGACGCCGCGGGCGCCACTGACCACCGGCGCATCGAAGGGTTCCAGAATGCGTTCGATAAAATCGGGAGCGGGTTCGCAATCGGCGTCTGTAAAGACGATAATATCGGCTCGGGCCAGTTCGGCGCCTGCGTTGCGGGCTGCCGCCGGGCCTACGTGATTGACTGTCATTACCTGTGCGCCGCCACCCCGGGCCAGCTCTGCCGTGTCGTCGGTGCTGCCATCATCGATGACGATGACTTCGTATTGATCCTGGGGAATCGTTTGATGTTCCAGCGCCTGCAAGCAGCGCGGCAATACATCGCTGGCGTTGTAGGCCGGGATGATGACGGATGCGCGCAAATTCAGAGGCAGGGGATTGGGTTTAATCATGACATCGAGCGGGGGGATGGAGAGATGCGTACAAAAAATTATTTTACATCACAAATGGGATAAGGCGCTAACCCAAGATGACATTCCTGGCAGCTCCCAGAATAGCCCAGTTCAGGATGCGCCGATATGTCCGGCATCTTTTTCGCCATTGGGCGTGTATCACACTGCCGGTGCAAAAAACGACGGTTTTTGTCAGGCTGATCAGGCCCATCAGCGCCCGATGCAGCCAGGCTGTGAGCCTGCCATCCCATTGATGAAAATACCGATTCATCGCTACGACCGCCAACAGTGCTGTGATGACCGGCTGTTGCTTGCTGCTGGCGCCGCCGATATGCGTCATGCGGGCGTCGGAGACCAGGATTTTCTGAAGTCTGGCGCGGTCGATGCGCCGACAAAGATCGATATCTTCGCCGTACATGAGAAAACCGGAATCAAATTGGCGCAGGGAAGCAGGTAATTGGGGAGGAAAAAGGAGACACGCCCCGGAAAGCAGAGGCACAGCCGAACTCTGATCCCTATCATACGCCAGACGACGGTTTTTTAACAAAAATGGCATGAATGAAAATAAATGCGCCAGGCCCGACCAATCTACAAATTCCGACCAGGGCGTGGGATACTCCCGTCCTGTGCGCCAATCGTCCTGCCCCCGGGCGTCGAAGATGCGCGGCCCCAGCAACCCGGCCCGGGGATGCGCTTCCGCGTAGCGGAACAACCGGGCGATGCTGTGAGGATGTGGGAGCATGTCTGGATTCATCAGCAAAATATAGCTGCCGTTTGCCAGCGCCAGCCCCTGATTCGCAGCCGCGGCATAGAACAGATTGCGCTGATTGACCTTCACCTTCACCTCCGGAAAGGAGCTCTGCACCGCTGCCACCGTGCCGTCCTCCGACGCGTTGTCCACCACGATCACCTCATACGAGAGGTCCTCCACCGCTGCCGGTAGCGCCTGAAGACAGCGCAACAAAAGCTCCCGCACATTCCAGCTTACGATGACGATACTCAATTGCGGAGGCGTCATCTCCCACCGTCCCTGCTTCGTAAATAGGACGCAGATGAACGCGGATGAACGCGGATAAATCGTGAAAATCTGTGACCGAAGGCCGTGGAAATCCGTGTCCTCATTTTCATTCCTTATCGGCGTGCTGCCGCTCATTGCGTCTGTTTTGAAAGTAGACGATAGGCCGGGGGCGATGGACGATGCCAGGCGTCGAACACGACCGTCCACGGTCTGTTGGCCAGCGTCATTTTCATCGGTGTCGGCGCGCCCGCGCCCGCGGTTGGATTGCTGATGGCTCACGCCTCCTCCGGCGTCACCCCGAACACACCGGCCAGGTCCTCGATACGCGTCAGATGATAATCCACCGCCTCGTCGTGAACAGGCCGACGGGGGCTGACCAGCGCTGTCACCATTCCCAGCTCTTTGGCCGGTTTCAGATTTTCGATGAGATCGTCGATGAACATGCTGCGGACGGGCTTCACCCCCGTCAGCAGCAGGCATTTCTGATAGGCCCGCGGGTCTGGCTTGGGGATGTAATCCACTTCTTCCACCCCAATGACATATTCGAAGAAATCCGCCACTTCCAGCGCCCGCAGTACGTTATGCGCGTGTTGCGACGAGGCATTGGTAAAGATCAGCTTGTGCTGGGGCAGCGCCCGCAGCAGCGCTTTCAGTCCGGGGTTGGGTCCCATGTAGGGCGTCACATCGAAATTGTGCACATAGGCCAGATACGGCCCTGGCTGCACGCCATGCTCCGCCATCAGACCCGCCAGCGTGGTGCCGTATTGCCGCCAATACTGTTTTTGCACCCGCCGCGCTTCATCCAGCGATAAATTCAACGTTTTGGCGACATAGTCCTGAATCCGCTGATCGATCGCCTCCCACAGGCCGTTGCTGAGAGGATATAGTGTATTGTCCAGGTCGAAACAGAGCCAGTCCACGTCAGGGGGATGTGGCGTTTTCATGGCCTCATTATCCCGCGACATCCCTCCAACGCGCAAACTCTGGCCTCTGGCCCCTCACACGCTCGCCCATTCGTCCTCTCGCGTTTATAATACTCCCATGTCTATTCACGTATTGCCTTCTGATGTCGCCGACAAAATCGCCGCGGGCGAGGTGGTGGAGCGCCCCGCCTCGGTGGTCAAGGAGCTCATCGAGAACAGCCTCGACGCCGGAGCCACTGATATCCGCGTGGAAATTGCGGGCGGCGGCAAACGCCTGATTCGCATCATCGATAATGGCAGCGGCATCTCCGCCACCGAAGCGCCGCTGGCTTTTCAGCGTCATGCCACTTCCAAAATCCGCTCCGCCGATGAACTGGAGCACATCGCCACCCTGGGCTTCCGGGGCGAGGCCCTGGCCGCTATCAGCGCCGTCAGCAAGACCACGCTCATCACCCGGCCGGCCGACGCGGCCGCGGGCGTGGAGATCAAGCTGGAGGGAAGCAAGCTCATCAGCCAGCGGGCCATCGGCGCGCCGCCCGGAACCAGCATCACCGTGGAGCATCTTTTCTGGAATACGCCGGCTCGCAAGAAATTCCTGCGCACCGATGCCGCCGAAGCGGGGCGCATCAGCAAGATCGTCACCCGCTACGCGCTGGCTTATCCCGAAGTGCGATTCAGCTATGTGACTCAGGGCCGTCTTGGCTTTCAGACGCCCGGCAATGGCGACCGCATGGCCGCGCTGGTCAAGGTCTATGGCCCCGATGTGGCCGGGCAGATGCTGCCGGTGGCTGAAAACGATGATCCTGTCACGCCAGACATCCGCGTCAGCGGCTTTGTCAGCGCCCCCAGCCTGCACCGGGGCAATCGCAGCTATATCGAGCTCTTTGTCAATAGACGCTATATTCAGGACCGTAACCTGACTTTTGCCGTCATTCAGGCCTATCACACCCTGCTCATGGTAGGGCGTTATCCGGTGGCGGCGCTGTTTATCGAGATGCCGCCGGAGCTGGTGGATGTGAATGTGCATCCCACTAAGGCCGAGGTGCGATTCCGCGAGGCGTCCCTGGTTTTCCGGGCGGTGCAGCGGGCGGTGCATCGTTCCTTGCAGGGGCAGGCGCCCATCACCCGCGAGCTGCAAACGCCCGATCATCCCCATGATTACCGCAGCCAGTGGGCTGCGCGGCGTCAGACCCTGATGCAGGCGGGGCAAACAGAGACCTCGCCCGGACAACTGGCCATGGACCTCTATCGCCAGGGCGCTCACCAGCCGGAGCATGAAACGCCTTTGGTGGGGAGGGACGATGTGGCGGCGTCTCCCCGCCCCGCTGCGCCGCAGCCCCAGGGAGACCGCTTGCCCCCTCTGCGACCCGTGGGGCAGATCGCGGCCACCTATCTCATCGCCGAGGGGCCCGATGGCATGTATCTCATCGATCAACATGCGGCCCATGAGCGCATTCTCTACGAGAAGATTATGAAATCGGAGCAGCAGCCCATCGCCCGCCAGCAACTGCTGCAACCTCTCACTATCGAGTTGGGCTCCCAACTGGCGGGACTCATCGCCGATCACATCGAAACTCTGAACAAAAGCGGTTTCGAGATCGAACCATTTGGCGAGGGCAGCTACCTGCTGCGGGCCGTGCCCGCGTTCATGGGCAAGCAGGATCCGCAGCGCCTGCTGGAGGAGGTGGCGTCGGGTCTGGCCGATCGCACCGATTTGGTAGGCAAGGCCCGGGAAGACGCCATGGTCACCATGATCTGCAAGCGCCTGGCCATCAAGGGCGGGCAGGCGCTCTCGGTGGCGGAACAGCGGGAGCTCCTGCGCCAATTGGAACAATGCGATAATCCCCGTAGTTGCCCGCACGGGCGTCCCACCATGCTGCATCTCAGCGCCACGGCCCTGGAAAAACAATTCGGGCGGCTGGGGGCCTGATCTGGCTCCGAGAACGGACGCCATGAGCAGC